>JAKJDA010000500.1:0-296 GCA_022706165.1 Candidatus Hydrogenedentota bacterium
GGCGATTGTTTCGAAACCGCGCACCGACAGAAGAGATGGTCTATGGGGAAGGTCTTCGGGGTCGGAGACAGGATCGTGGTCCGCGGATGTGCTCATACAGATATCCTCCTCCTCCGTGGGGGCCTCGGTTTCCTGGCGTGGCGCTTTTGTCTTTCTGCTTCATAGTAGATCGTGGTATGCGCTCGTTCAATCCGACGCGTATGCCGTCGCGCAAGCGTGACGGCCTCGATCACGCACGGCGAAATGCGCGGCGTCGGCGCCGTGTTATGTACAGCAAGAAGAGAAGATAGGGATTT
>JAKJDA010000500.1:376-1997 GCA_022706165.1 Candidatus Hydrogenedentota bacterium
CCATGCACGAGGGGCAGACAGAAAACGCAGGCCGATGTACACAGCGGCAATCCCTTGTGTCATCGGTAGGAGCGCGAAGAGCATGAAGTGGTCGTGGCGCATTGGAACAGTTTTCGGAATCGGGGTGTATCTTCATTTCACCTTTCTCATTTTGATGTTTTTTTTGCTGCTGGCCCCAGTCTTGAGGGGGGATGGCATAGGAACAGGGTTGATGTGGACGCTGAAGGGCGTCGCTTTGTTTGCGATTGTGGTGCTGCATGAGTTGGGACATGCGCTGGCGGCGCGCCGTTTCGATATCGCGACGCGTGATATCACGTTGCTTCCGATCGGCGGGGTGGCGCGTCTCGAACGCATGCCCGAGGACCCGAAACAGGAACTTGTTGTGGCGGTGGCGGGCCCCGTCGTGAATGTCGTCTTGGCGGTCTTTGCCTACGGGGCACTGGTTGTATCGTCCGCGGCGGAATTGCACCGTGGCCCCGTCGCAAACCTGTTTCTCGATCCCGGGGTCCCCGTGTTCCTTTGGTTGCTTGGCGTGAACGTCGCGCTGGCGGCGTTCAATCTGATTCCCGCGTTTCCCATGGACGGGGGAAGGGTTCTGCGCGCGTTGTTGGCGATGCGAACCGATTATGTGCGCGCGACGCACGTGGCGGCGTACATCGGCCAGGGCATGGCGCTTTTGTTCATTCTTTTCGGCTTATTGCAGGGCAATCCGTTCATCATGTTCATCGCGTTGTTTGTGTGGATGGGCGCCACCGAGGAAGCGTCGATGGTGCAGATGCGATCGGCGCTCTCCGGCATTCCGGCGTGGCGCGCCATGATTACGAACTTTCAAGCGCTCGCTCCATCGGACACGTTGAAGACGGCGGTGGACCACGTCATGGCGGGATTTCAGCAGGATTTTCCCGTTCTGGACGGGGGGGAGCTGGTTGGCGTGTTGACGCGGTCGGATTTGCTGGCAGGGTTGGCCGATGCCGGACCGGAGGGGGCCGTGGGCGATACGATGGTGCGGGATTTTCAGACGGCCAATCCGGCGGACATGCTGGATGGCGTGTTTGTGAGGATACAGGAATGCAAATGCCGCACCATTCCGGTGGTGGCCAACGGCATCCTGGTGGGCATTCTTACCGCCGAAAATTTAGGCGAATTCATGATGGTGCAGTCTGCCTTGCGTGGAAGCGGATCTTCCAAGGCCATGTTGCGGCGTTTCTGAGCGCGGCGGTCTTTTCCATCCAGGCGTGTGCGTGTACAATAAGGCGAACGCTTCAAAAAATACTGGGGAGAGGAGGTTTTGCATGGCTGCGAATTGCGAGAACAGCGTTGTCTGTACGTGCTCGTATCCAGGATGTTCCAAACATGGCAAGTGCTGCGAGTGCATACGCTATCATCTGAGCCTGCAGCAGTTGCCGGGCTGCTGTTTTCCGCCGGATGCGGAGAGAACCTACGATCGGTCGTTCCGGGCCTTTATCCAGGCGAGGAGTTGATTCCGAAACCGATGGAGGCGAAACGCCATGCCTGCACAAAAAGTTAGACAATTTCTTGATAGCGAAGGCGTCGCTTACCGCGTCGTCCCCCACGAGCGGGCTTTCACCGCCTCGGAAACGGCTGGCGCGGCCCGCATCAA
>JAKJDA010000500.1:2020-2360 GCA_022706165.1 Candidatus Hydrogenedentota bacterium
GCCCGGTATTTCATGGCGGTGTTGCCGGCCGATCGCCGAGCCGATCTGGAGGCGTTGCGCGCGCTGGTTGCGGTGGAACGCCTCGTGCTGGCCGATGAGCA
The DNA here is from genome assembly GCA_022706165.1 of Candidatus Hydrogenedentota bacterium. Taxonomy (GTDB): domain Bacteria; phylum Hydrogenedentota; class Hydrogenedentia; order Hydrogenedentales; family SLHB01; genus JAKJDA01. The sequence goes on from JAKJDA010000500.1 coordinate 2,122, forward strand.
AGAGTTCGCTTCGCTGTTTCCCGGTTGCGAGATCGGCGCGATGCCTCCGTTCGGCGACTTGTTCGGCATGCCTGTTTTTGTAGATGCCATGCTTCGGGAAGACGAAGAAATTGCGTTCAACGATGGCACGCACAGCAATCTCATCGTCATGGCCTACAAGGAGTACGAGCGGATCGTCCAACCGATCATCGGCGAGTTCGCGGAATAGGATCGGGAGGGGGAACCGCTTTGAAAAAAAG
>JAKJDA010000501.1 GCA_022706165.1 Candidatus Hydrogenedentota bacterium
AAGTTCCCAAGGAAGAACTGGCATACCAAATCACGTTCTTCTTCCCGTTGGCATCAATCTCCAAGCTTCCCGACAGACTGCCGGAAACGTAGTAGTTCTTGTATGCTTCGTAGGTTGGATCGTCGTAGATCGAGTTCTTCCCAGCCCAACTGCCGGATGCGGGAGTGGTGTGTTTGACAAACTTTTGGAGTTGGTAGTTGCTGCCTGTCAGATTGACCGCTTCCGGGTTAGTGGTCGGATAATGCTTATGTGCCTAGGCGCAAGAGTGACAATAGTGTGTGCTCAATTGTGGTTTGTTCCTTTCAAATCAATTCCCCCTGTGTCGGCGTTGCTGCCGCCTTCCGCTCCTCCGCCAACCGCTGCACGTCGCTCCAGGAGAGGACGAGGGCGTTGTAACCGATGGCTTCCTGCGCCCACTTGCGACGTTCGCAAATCGTGTAGAGGCGATACGACAGGTCGCGGGCGATTTCGGCCTTTGCACCGAGTTGCTGGATCAATTCCGCTGCGCCGGACTCGCCTTCCTCCAGACGGCGGATCAGGTGATGCGTGATTTCCCAAATCGTCAGGCGCGAGTCCTCGGCCGGATTCCAATCCGCGTCCAACTCCTCCTTCTTCAGCAGGCGCACCTTGCCGCCTTTGGCTTCAAGGATGCCGGCGTCCTTCATGCCTTGGACGCTCGTGTTCTTGGCCGTGCAAAGCGTCTCCGCCACGCCATACGCGCCCTCGTTGAATCCGTTCTGGTCGAACCACGCCAGCGCCCAGCGCGTGTCCGCGTCGAACTCGCCTTCCTGCTCGGCCAGCACCTCGTCGAGGCACTTGTTGATTTCCGCCAACGCCGACCGCACCGACATCGTTGAGCCATCCGTCTCCAGCACCTTCGCGTAACGGGAGAACACGGCCATGCCTGGCCCGATGGCAGCCTGGGCCAAATCCACCGGCGCGATGTTGCCTCTCTGCAAATGCCGCAACGCTTCGGGCAACTCCCGCTTCAACGCGGCCAAGAAATCGCGACGCGAAGCAACGCCGGCGTTTTGAGGGCGCGGACGGCAAACAAGAACGATTGATGAAGCAAGGGCGTTTTTGTCCATAGCAATCATGCGATTGCCCAGTTCCGTTCGCATTGGCCAAGTGCCGTCAACCTGCCAGCCCGACTCGACCAAGCCTTCGAGAAACGTTTCCCACCCGGTCGAAGCATGTGAGTCAGCGTTGTTCACTAAATCTTCTTCATTCTGCTCGTCGGCTTCGGTCTGTTTGAACGCGTAGAAGATGGTCGTCGGGAATCGGTCGTCGCTGTTTTTTCTGATTCCCTCAAGAACGCGTCGCATTCCATTTTCAAAGTAGGTCCGTGCAGAATCTTTGCCGCCCTGCCTGTATGGGTCTGCGATTAGTTCCTCCGCCTTCGGAACTAGAACTGTTTTGAAAAGCTCCGGATAAACGGATGCAAGAGATCGGCGAATCCAAATGTAAAAGTAATCCGAAAGGTCGGCGTATCCGACATTGTCGTAATACGGAGGGTCAGTCGAGAATACTGCGGGCTGTTCAGGGTGAACATCACCTGCTGAACCTTGGATTGCTGTTGCAGTTATCGAAGCCGGAACAGCCGCCGCACATTTTGAAACCCATTCAATCGCACCCGAAAAATTGCCGGCTGAGTTTGAAAGCGGATTGGTTTCTGCGTAATCCCACACCATAGGGATCGCCTGACGAGCAAACGTGTTTCGGATGAGCTGACGACTGCTATGCCAGCCACAAATCGAGGACCAATAGTCCGCGCAGCGGCTACTTGCGAGAGCGAGATACGTTGCCAGTGCAGCAGCATAATCCTCGTCGTGTCCGCTGTCTTTGAGCGTGAGCAATCTTGCTTTGCTCACTAAATCGCAGAAAGTCGTCATAGCGACGAGCTGGCGCTTGGTAAACAGATCACGGTGTTTGGTCATGCCGTAATTCGGCGTCTTAAAGTCACGGGGGTTTTTCGCCAAAAGCGTCTCGGGCACGTCAATCGGTTCGGCGTTGATCGCTACTTCTTCATGCGGTTCGTTCGGCGGGAGATAAACCCTTCCATCTTTCCCATCCGCAACAATCGCCATGAGTCGCGCGTTTAGCCGGCCCGCCCTTCCCCGCGCCATCCTTCATTCGCGTCAATTCGCGTTTATTCGCGGTTTCCTGTCTCCACCCCATCCCGGTTGGATTGTCCACCGGGTTCACCGGCGGTCTGCCCGCGAACTTCGGCGGGATTTCAATGAGCGCCTTGTTGATGAGCACGGCCACCGGGTTCAAATCACTTGCATAGGCTTCCAGCCCAAGGCGCTGCGCCTCCAGCGGCAAGGCACCACCACCCGCAAAGGGGTCATGGAAGG
>JAKJDA010000502.1 GCA_022706165.1 Candidatus Hydrogenedentota bacterium
CCTTGAGGACTACGATCGTGCCGAGCGGTGCCACCGACCTCGATATGCTCGCGAAATTCTCCGAAAGTATGCCCAGATCGATGTCGAGCACGACTCTACTGTGCGGTTCGTGATCCATGTGTGTTTCTCAACCTTTCTTTCAAAGCGGCGCACCGTTCCAAAACCGGAAGGCGTACATTCCGGGACGCGGGAGCTTTGTCTTTTCCATGCCTTTTAGTATACGCCATCAAAACGCCGGGGGCAAGCGGGTTCCGCAACCCGCGCCAGCCACCGGCGAGCCCTCGCCCCGCAAGTGGCGCAATTACAAATTGCAGATTACCTTGGCGGTCTTGGCGTGAGAATGAAATCTCGCGCAAAGTTCGCAACTCAAAGACTCCGCGGCGACACCTGCGCCATAAAAACAACAACTCGGCGAAGCCGCATAAGCCTTATCGTCCTTCCGGTTGATTTTCCCATCAGGGCGGTCCATTTCGGGGTCTGCCCCAATTTTGCCCCCCAATTTTTGCCCCGTTTCTTAACTTGCCCGGATTGGCACGTTTGTGGTAGCATAACGGACATACAAGATCCATGCGAAGACGTGCCGGCAAATCCGGCATCGCCGCCAGTTATAACAGGAGCGCGGGGCATTCGCGTGGAAACCGCCGCAGGGCGGTTCTGCATCCATTTTCCGGGGACACACTGTGACAAAAACGAAAACTCTGGCTATCATGGCTTTGGCGCTGCTGGTCGGCGCCCCGTCAATGTACGGCGCCGACATCACCATCACCGGGCAAGGCCGCCGAGACGGCAAGCAAACAATCAGCCTGTCCGGGCTGCGCGCCGACAATTCGCCGCAGGCCCGCGAGTTCGTAGATGTGCTTAGAAACGACCTCATCCGCTCCGGATGGTTCATCCCGGTCAACGCGGACAGCGCTTCGGTCGTACTCTCGGGCAACGTGGGCGGCTCGAATGCGGGCGTTAGCGCGCAGGCATCCGCAAAGTGGATGGCCAACATGCGGTCGCTCGCGTGGTCGCAGTCGGCGCCTGCCTCGCAAGTGCGCGATGCGGCGCATGAACTGTGCGATGCGATCGTCGAGAAGGTGACCGGCAGGCCGTCCATGGCGTCGTCCAAGATCCTGTTCATCGGCAAACGCAACGGCGGCGAAACCGAGGTGTACATGTGCGACGCCGACGGCGCGCGCGTCCAGCAGATCACAAGCGACCGCAAGCTCTGCATGTCCCCCTCCTGGATCCCGGGGCGGAATGCGTTCCTGTACACTTCGTGGCTCACCGGTTCGGCCGCCGTGTACAAGGTCGACCTCGCCACAAAGCAGCGGGAGGTGATATCCAGCTACCCGGGCGTCAACCACGGCGCAGTGCAATCCTCCACCGGCAACATCGCGCTCATCCTCTCCCGCTCCGGCGGCGTGGATCTGTATGTCCAGCGCGGAAAGAACGCCTCCCGCGTGACGAAGAGCAAGGAGGTCAACGAATCAAGCCCCTCGTGGTCGCCAGACGGCGGAAGCATCGTGTACGTAAGCGACGAAGGCCGCATCCCGCGCCTCTACAAGATGAACGTGGCCGACAAACAGGGACGCCGCCTCATATACTCCTCCGCAGTGCGCGAAAGCTACGCGCCCGAATGGGGACCCAACGGCCAAATCGCTTTCTGCGGACGCTCCGGCGGACGCTACGGCATCTACACCATCGACGCCAACGCTGACCCGCGCACGTCCACCCCCGTGCTCGTCAGCCCGGCCGACGGCGCCGACTACGAAGACCCGTCATGGGCCCCGGACGGACGCCACATCGTGTGCACCAGGACAATCAATTTCAAGCGCTCGCTCGTGGTGCTCGACACCATGGGCGACCCGCCAACGGCACTCCACAACCTCCAGGGGGAGTGGTATCTCCCAAACTGGGGGAAATAATGGTATAATACAACATCCCACCACAACAACAAACACATCCTCAATGTCGTGGCCGCCAGGCGCACGACGCAGGAACAAGCCCGGAAGAGAACACCAATGCGCGCAACAACAAGCAAAACACTATTCATCACAGCCATCATGGCCATCGCCATCATCGCAACCGGCTGCAGGTCAAAGCCCACAGAGGGCCCCGCATCCGGCTACTACACCCCCGGCGTGAACCCGGAAGAAGTCGGCGGCGGCTGGCTTGACGGCGACGGAATCCCCATGGCCGGCGGATGGGACGCGGCCAAGCTCACGCCCGTCACCGACGCACAGGGCATCTACCCCGTCTACTTCGCGTATGACGCCTTCGCCATCCCGCAAGACCAGATGGGCAATATCGATATCGTCGCCGAGTTCCTCCCCATCAACCCCGTCATCGTGCTCGTCGTCGAAGGC
>JAKJDA010000503.1:0-1970 GCA_022706165.1 Candidatus Hydrogenedentota bacterium
CCGGTAAGGCGCGCGCCGATGACCCCGGCCTCGCGCGCGATCGCCACAAGGGCGTCGAGTTCCGGGCAACTCACGCCGTAATCGCCGGCGCAACTCTCGTGCGAGGCGTTCATGAGATCGCCGAAGGTCTCCGCGTCGCCCGCAACCAGCGCGTCGCGAGCCGCCTCGACGCGCTGGTATTCGGTCAACTGGTGGCGCGCGCGCGCCTGCAATCGGAAGCCGCCCTCGGGTTCGGGCAGGTCGCCGATGTAACGGCGGCGGACCTCTCCTGCGCCGATGCCGAGCGCTTTTGCGGCGTCCTCCAACGTGGTGCGATCGGCGGGAAAAGCCTTCTCGAAGATTTCGCGCACCTCGCCGTGCGTGAGGCAAAGCGGGCCGTACCATAGATCAGCCAGCGAATGGATATTCACCTCCTCGCCGAAATCCTTCTGGACCTGGCGCTCGGCCAACGCGCGAATGAGGCGGCATGTTGTCGGTCCGGCGTTGTACCGATGCAGCGCGGCGCCGGTTTTTGGCGCCGTCACAAGCGTGTTGCACACGACAAAAACGAAATCGCGCGGCAAGGGAACGTGCTCGATGCGCAACGGCGCAAAATCGATCTTGCAGGCGTCCTGATCGCTGCCGAGAAGGATGATGGCCTGGTCCATGCCGTCGCCGCGCGTGCCGACGTACTGTTCGGCCTCTGCGAGCACCCCCGCGAGATCGATGCGCGAAACCGAGTTGCCCAACGCGCGCCCCGAAACATCGAGATACGCGAGCGCGCACGCGACGACCAGCGCCGACGAGGAACTCAACCCCGCCGCAACCGGCACATCGCCCGCAACGAACAGGTCCATGCCCGCATGCTCGCGAAAACCGAAATGATCATTGATCCCCGCGATGGCCGCCTTGCAGTAATTTTCCCACGAGCCCGGCAACGACGCAGGAATGTCCGCGCGGTTCTCGAAGACGACACCCGGAAACGCGTCATGCCACGACCGCATCCGCACGACATGATCCGCGCGCGGCGCAAAGGCGACGCACACGTCGCGGTCCACCGTCATCGGCAACACCGGCAAGCCGTTATAATCGAGATGCTCCCCGATCAGGTTCACCCGGCCTGGCGCCCGACAGACTCGCGGCGGCGCCGCGCCCGGAAAAGCGCACGAATACCCTTCCATTAGTTCCGAAACGTTCGTCATAGCCCCCCGATTTCAACGCTATTTGCCGTAGATTCACGAGGAGCGATTCTACTGGCCTGCGCGGGGAGGTTCAACCGGCCGGCATGCATTCCATCCTGACCCAGTAGTTGGGACGGGCATGAACAGACGGAAAATCCACAACCTGTTGTTTTTCGGATTGGGGGAATACAGGATATTGGGATTATTGCTTGACACAGACACGATTCTTGTCTACACTAAGGACGACAGGGGGAACCCTCGACGTTTGTGACAAGCCCTCGCATCAGGGAGATTGTGTGTGAAAATCCGACTATGCCGAGTGCTGTGTGGCGTTGTGGCGGCCGGTATGCTGAGTGCGGTCGGCTGCACGACGACCACGAAAAACAGCGCCGCTCGCCCAGCGACCGCCCATACACCTTCCAAAGAAGCCTCGCTTTCCGCCGCCGAAGCGGCGCAGCCGCGATCGGCCACGGAGTTGTTGCGCGCGGCGAACGAGGCGTTTCGCAAGGCCAACGAAGCCCAGGAATCGGGCGATCGCGAAGCCGCGTTGCGTCACTACACGCAGATGCTGGAACTCCTCATCAAGGCCGATCTCGATCCGGGCGTGTTTTATACGTTGCGGGGAGAATTCGAGCGCATTTTGGTCGATAAAGGGCCTCAGGAGGCCGATCTGTCCGACAAAGACCGTCCGCGTTCCGGGGATTACGCAAAGGAATTGGGCGATTTGCGGTTGCCGGGCCCTTTGCCGGAACGTGTATTGCAGCAATTGGATCAAATCCAGCGCGCCTACCCCAAGAATTTCCAGGCGGG
>JAKJDA010000503.1:1985-2350 GCA_022706165.1 Candidatus Hydrogenedentota bacterium
TTACAAGTACGCGCCGCATATCCGGCAGGAATTCGCCAAGGCGGGCCTTCCGGCAGACCTGATGTGGCTGGCGCAGGTGGAAAGTCAGTTTTCTCCGAAGGTGGTGTCGCGCGCCGGCGCGGGCGGCATGTGGCAGTTCATGCGGGGCACTGCCAAACGCTATGACATTCGGATGGATACGTACGTGGACGAGCGGTTCAATTGGAAGAAATCGACGCGCGCCGCGGTCAGCTATTTGACCGAACTGTACAATCGCTTTGATCAGAATTGGCCCTTGGCGATCACGGCCTACAATATGGGCGAGGGCGGCGTCGAGAGAGCCATTGCGGCCAATGGCGGCGAACGCGATTTGTGGAAGCTGATCG
>JAKJDA010000504.1 GCA_022706165.1 Candidatus Hydrogenedentota bacterium
CGTCATCCTTGTGGTTCGCCCACAGGGCGTCCATCACGACCCGATAGGCCGCCAGCAGTTCGGGATCGTCCTCGATGCGAAACAGATTTTCCAGGTGACAGAACACGTGCTGCGCATCGTCGAAATCCTTCTCCGTCGAAAAGGATTTCAGCCCCCGCACGCCGTATTGATGGACCAGTTGATCGAACACGCGCTTGAATTTCGCGTCGCCCGTGGCATGGTGCGCGACGCGCGCGCCGGCAATCGCCATGAACACCCGGGTGTTCAGGGTTTTTCCGTCGGTGAACCCCAGAATGCTTTCGCCGGCGGTGTCGCTGGGCGTCTTCTGGTAGTCATAAATGCGCAGATCGTTGTCGACCCAATAGCTCACCAACGCATCGATCGCCTGGCGGCATCGATCTTTTTGTTCGCCTTCGGCGGCTAAATCGTAGTATTGAGCCAAGCCGCCGACCGCCGAGCTGTAATTGTGGTGGCTGGGATCGCCGCGCCAGCGGAATTCCTTGCCGTCCGCCTGGCCCTGATGCCATTTGTCGCTTTTCCTGGAGCCGAAACGTTCCTCGTACACGTCGCCATGACCGAGGAAGTACCCGCGCGCCTGCATGCCGCGCTCGCCCGTCACGCGCTGGCACCGGTAGACTGCTTCGAACAATTCATCCGCCCGCGCCTTGGCGTCCGCTATCTCATCGGCAGGCGCGTCGATCTTTTTCAAATACGCGTACCGGTACGACATGCCCGCCAAATGATACGCCGTCCACACCACCGCATGCGCCACGTCCGAAAACGGCGTCGCCGTGGTGATGTCGATGGACTGTCCCTTCGGCGGCAGTTGCACCATCGACGGATACAGCCCGAAAATGTTGTGCCGATCGCGGATGTTCGCGTCCAAGATGCGGGCCTTTTCTGCCAAGGGCTTTTTCCAGGCGTCTTTTTCCTCTCCCGCCAACGCCGGAGCGACCAGACAAAACCCCATGAGAAGCGTGAATAGAGCATTTCCGCGGAAGCGCATACCGACCTCCTTTCAAGAACGCAATGCCATGGTGGGCGTTTTCGAGACGTTCCATTCTACGAACAACATCGATCCCTGCGCAACAGGCAGGCGGCGGCGATCGCTGTTGTTCCCCAAACGCCTCCGGGACGCAATACCTTCCCTGTTGCGACGTTCCCGCTTGGATTTTCCTGCAGCCGTTCACAAAAGTATGCATGCTCCTGCGTCAAGCGTAGGGGGCTTTCTTTCTCTGGCGGGCAACGCCCTTGGAAAGGCTTCCCCGATGTGGTACACTGGCCCGGTGACGCTGACAGCCGCCATGGGACGGCGGCTGCGGCAAAGGCGGCCTTACAAGGGAAAGGAGAACCGGCATGGTCCCTGTATTCATCCATACCGCGACTGCGATCCCGGTGGCCGTTTCCATCGGGACGGCGGCGTCCTTTACGGGGGCGCGCCGCGCGGTCCGCTCCCCATTGCCTGAGGCGCCGCTTATCGACTAACCCGCGCACTCCATAACAAGACGCGCAACGCGCCGCAGGCAGAATCCACCGCCTGCGGCGCTTCGTTTTTGAAAACGCCCCGCGAGGGGCATAGCGCCGGGTAAATGCCGGCAAGGAGGAGAAATCCATGAACGCGTTCCTTTTGGTACGAGTGCGAACTGCGGTCCGGGCCCATGCGGCCTTTGCGCCGGCCTCGCGCCGGATATGCTCGAAACCAAACGCAGAAAAATATCTCCATGGAGAACAGGGTCATGACTACATTCAATCCGGACTTCTGGGAAGTCCCCGCGGACTCCCGTTATCTTGAGCGTTTCCCGGCCGATCGGGCGCTGTGGTTCGAAACCGAGGTCGATCGCGAGCGGCGGCACGCCGTGCAGGAGTTCTTTCAATGCGTGCTGCCCGTCGTCCAAGACTTGATCGATGCGAAACTGACCGGACGCCAGCGGCAAGTCGTTCGGCTGTACTATTTCGACGGAAAAACCCAGGAAGACATCGCCACGCTTCTCGATCTGTCTCAATCGACGGTGAGCCGACACCTGTTCGGAACCGTCCGCAACGGCAGGAAAGTCGGCGGCGCCGTCCACAAGCTGCAACGGATCATCGCGCGCGGGTCCTTCAAGCAAATCGACGACGCCCTGGATTCGCTGCGCACGCGTTTTGCGAAGGCCAGTTGACTGCCCCTCGCAAAGAACTTGTGCATCCGGAAGCGCTTTGCTACAATCCGCCCTGCCCCGCTCTATGTGAAGGACAACGGGGGAGTGGGATTAGACCGCGGCGTCCGTATGTTGGCTTTCCCGACCGGCTAGAACGGCGGAAATGCCATCCGGCGTCCGCAAATGCGGCGC
>JAKJDA010000505.1 GCA_022706165.1 Candidatus Hydrogenedentota bacterium
TCGCGTGCTCGCCGTCGCACGCCCCCGGAACGTTCTATTCGTACGCGTGCTGGAACTACAACATGCTGGCGCTTGTCGTGTCGCAAATTGCGCCGGAGGGCTTCGCGCCGTTTGTGGAGCGCGAGGTTTTCCGCCGTCTTGGTTTGTCCGGCACGTCGCTTGGCGCACCCAGGCCGGGAGCGCACGCCCGGACATTCGGCACGGCCGCCGCAGGCGAAATTTCGGACCCCACGGCGTTTTTGATGTACCGCGACGGAATCGCGGCCGGGAACGCCGGCGCATTTTCAACGGCCGTGGATTTGGCCAAGTACTGCGCAAGCCTGCTTGCGGGCGGCGCGGGAGTTCTGGCGCCAAGCTCGATAATGGAGATGCGGCGCAACCAAGTGCCCGCGGGGTTGGGGGCAAAGCGCGGCGTGGGCTGGGTGATCGACGACGGATTTGTGCCGGAAGGGTTTTCCGCCGACACGATTTACCACACCGGTTGGAGCGGGCAGTCGGTGTACATCGATTTCGGGCGCGGCTTTTTCGCCGTTGTGCTATCGGTCAGGCACGGCGGACACGAAGCGGCAAAACGCCACAGGATGCACATCGCCGCCGCGATGTCGCGGCTCTTCCGCTGACGGCCAGGCAAGCGCTCCGTAATTCAGTGATTTTGCAATTTCTTATCCCCGTGGCGGAGTGTGGACTCTGCCACGGGGATATGGGCGCTACTTGGCTTTGCCCGCTTCGAGCGCGGCGTTGATGGCCTGCAGGTACGCGAGGATCGACGCCTCGACGATGTCCGTCGAGATGCCGTTGCCGCGGAACGCGAATTCGCCAAACCGCACGAGCACGCTGGCCTTGCATTGCGCGTCCATGCCCTCGGTAACGGCCGAAAGCTGGAAGTCCTCGAGCTTGCATTTGACGTCGAGGATATCGCATATTGCGGAGAACGATGCGTTGACCGGGCCGTCGCCCGCGGCGACCTTCTCGATCATCTCGCCGCCGACGTTGAGCCGGATTGTGCTGACGGGGGTGATGGCGTTGCTTGCGATGACGCTGAAGCGGTCGAGCGCCGCCGTGCCCTTGAAGTCGGTGGCGAGGTTCTGCGCGAGCGCCACGATATCGGCGTCCGACACGGTCTTCTTGCGGTCGGCCAGCGCCTTGAAGCGCGAGAAAAGCTCTTCCACCTTGCTCTTGTCGATGCTCACGCCGAGGTCGGAGAGGCGCTGCTGGAAGGCGTGCTTGCCGGAATGCTTGCCGAGCACCATCTTGTTGCGCGGGAGCCCGATCGACTCCGGCGTCATGATTTCGTACGTGAGCGGGTTTGCCATCACGCCGTGCTGGTGAATGCCTGCCTCGTGCGCGAAGGCGTTCTCGCCCACAATCGCCTTGTTGGGCTGGACGGGGCTGCCGGTGACGGTGCTGACGCAGCGGCTTGTCGCGTAGATCCTGGTTGTGTCGATGTCCGTGTATGCGTTATAGTGCTCGTGGCGGACCTTGAGCGCCATTACGATCTCCTCGAGGGCGGCGTTGCCGGCGCGTTCGCCGATGCCGTTGATCGTGCATTCGACTTGCGTGGCGCCGTTCTGGACGGCGGCGAGCGTGTTGGCGACGCCGAGGCCGAGGTCGTCGTGGCAGTGCACGGAGATGCGCGCCTTGTCGATGTTGGGCACGTTGCTGAAAATGTCGCGTATCAGCCCGCCGAATTCATCCGGCACGGCGTAGCCCACGGTGTCGGGGATGTTGACGATCGTGGCGCCTGCGGCGATGACGCCCTCCACCATCTTGAAAACGAACGGGCGCTCGCTTCGGGAGCAGTCTTCGAGCGAGAACTCCACCTCGGGGCAGAGGTTGCGCGCGTACTTGACCATTGCGACGGCCTGCTCGTACACCTGATCCGGAGTCATCTTGAGCTTTGCCGACATGTGTATCGGCGATGTTGCGATGAACGTGTGGAGGCACGGGTGCGCGGCGCCTTGAACCGCCTCCCACGCCCTGTCGATATCCTTTTCGAGGGCGCGGCAGAGGCTTGCCACCGTGGAGTTTTTCACGACGCCGGCGATGGCCTTCACCGCCTCGAAGTCGCCGCTGGACGCCATGGCGAAGCCCGCCTCGATGATATCGACGCGCAACGACTCCAGCATTTCCGCCACCAGGAGCTTGTCGCGGAGGCTCATCGTGCATCCGGGCGACTGCTCGCCGTCGCGCAGCGTTGTGTCGAAAACGTATATCTTCTTCATGCCTTTGCTGTCGTTCATTTGCGTGTCCTTGTCTGTTCGCCTGTTCTTTGTAGTCTTATCCTTGTTCATCTTTCAAAACAAAAAAAATCCCCGTGGCACCA
>JAKJDA010000506.1:0-275 GCA_022706165.1 Candidatus Hydrogenedentota bacterium
AGGCTGGCTGCAGTCGCTAAGCTCGGAGTACAGAAGCTTGCTGGACGAACGGGCAGAGGCCTACTGGGCGGCCCTGAAAGACCAGCTAAAACAAAAGCTCGATGCCGGGGTTCTGTCGAAGAAACAGTTCGAGGCGATAACCGCGAACGGGAGGCATTACTCTCCGCGTGAGTACCTTAACAGGATCGATCCGGATGGGATTGGGAAAGTCGCGGTGGAATCCGACCCTGTGCGCGCAAGGTCGATCGGCGTGAAGCGCCTTGAGGAGGGCGCCG
>JAKJDA010000506.1:285-2291 GCA_022706165.1 Candidatus Hydrogenedentota bacterium
ACGGGAGCTGCTGCAAGACGTAGTGGTGGCCACACAGTCGCTCATCGCGCGCAATGACGCGAACCGTGCGCTTTGGGACATAGCCAAAAGCCTGGACGACGATATCGCCCGCCTGGCCGGGCTGGGAGACTCCGACTCGATTCGCAGGATGCAGCAGGATGTCTTCGTGCGTCCGCACGAATTTGGCGACGACGCTCCGGCGGGCTGGAAGCTGCTCGACTTTATGGACCATGGCAAGAAGGTTTCGTTCGAGATGCGCGCGGATATGGCTGACGAATGGACGCAGGTAAACACCCTGATAAAACCGGCGGCCGCGAGGATACTTTCGTGGATTAACATGGCGAACGTAACCAGGTCGTTTGCGACCGCGTACAATCCCGCCTTCGCCATGAAGAACATGGTGCGCGACATGTGGCACAATGTCTTCGTAAACCCGTACTATTCCACCGAGCTCTTCTCCAGTCTCGGGGAGATCATCGCCGACGTGTGGCGGGTGAAGGGCGACGCGTGGCGTAAGACCGGGCGTTATATTGACTTTGTACGAGAGGGCGGCTCGATGGACACACTGAGTAGGGCCGCCAGAAATCGCTTAGTTGACAGGGCTTTAGGCCGAATTGCCGGTGCCGCTGCCAGGATTTCGGAGTTTTCGGAAAACGCCGTGCGCCTGGCATCGAGGGAGCGGGCCATGAGGGCGGGGCTTTCGGGAGAGGAGGCCACGTACATCGCGCTTAACGCACTGGATTTCCGCCGCGGTGGCGATGTGGCAAAAATTATAAACGTATACACCCCGTTTTTCAACGCGACTATTCAGGCCACCAGGGCACTCGGAGTGGCCGCCATGAAGAACCCCGGGCGTTTTGCGGTCAAGCTGGCGGAACTTGGGGCTTTTACAATGCTTTTGGAATACGCCAACCGTAACGTGGATCGCAAGGCTTGGGATTCGATCCCCGAAATTGACAAGGCGAACAACTTTATCTTTCCGGCGTACTGGGACCACAAGGACGCGCAGGGGAATAAGCGGTGGTATTACATCCGCATGCCGAAGGACCTCCCGCAGCGGTTCTGGTCGTCGATCTTCGAGGCGGCCGTGGCGGTAGAGGAAGGGCGCGACCCGAAGGTGTTCCAGCGTGTTTGGATGGCCGCGAACGATATGTTGAACTTCTCGTCCATGGTCGAGGGTGGTGGTCTCACGCGTGCCGTGCTCGCGTATGCCATGAACTTCGACGTGTGGCGCGGTGAAAAGGTGTGGCGCGGAGCGAATGTCGACCCGGAGCTGGAATACAATCGTTACACCCCCGAAGAATACAAGGCTATCGGCAGGCGTTTTGGGCTTTCGCCTATGCGGCTACAACGGGCCGTGGATGCTCTTTTCCCGCGCAACGCGGTTACGTCGGCCGTGGGCCTGGCTAAAGACCTGGCTATGGGGAAGGGTGAGAAATACGCCGAGCATGGAGGCAAGGTGTCGGCCGGCGTTGTGTTGCGGAATACGCCCCTGGTGCAGGAGTTTGTGCGGTCGTCGGCGCCGGAGACGAAGATTCTCGAAGAGCGGAACGAGGAGATAGAACGGAAGTATAACAGCAAACGACAGCGCCAGAAGCACAGCGTGGACGAGCTGTACGGCAAGTTCGAAAAGACCGGGGATAGAGAGGTGATAAAGGATTTGCGCTCGTATATGCAGTCGCAGCCGGCCGAGGACAGGCGGTGGATTTTTAACAGGTTCCGTTCGGCGCAGCGTCTTAAAGACGTGCCGAACCGGTCGTGGTGGCTCGACTTGCAGTTTGCCGACGGAGACGCCCGGGCCGAGATGTTCCACGAGCGCTTTCGGAGGGCGGACCAGGAGGAGCGGGACGATCTGTGGAAAACGCTCTCGCGTATGCGACTTAATCGCGATCGCGATTTCCGCCGGCAATGGTCGAGGCTGAGGAGGACGGAGCGATGATGAGGACTACAGACAGGCCCATAGGCAAGGTCCAGGCGCAGGACCTGCAGCGCGACGTGGCGATGGA
>JAKJDA010000507.1 GCA_022706165.1 Candidatus Hydrogenedentota bacterium
TCACCCCGAAACACAACGCGGCTTCGGTGCTGATCCACCTCGAAGTCACGGAACCGCTTCGCGTGGAGGAATACCACGCCTCAATCGGCCTGACCGCCGCATACACGGACTGGAGCACCGATCACGAATCCGGCGCCTTCGCCGAAATCACGCCCCAAGCCGACATATGGAAACACATGAACCGCTCGTTCGTCCCCGGCCGCCACATCGCAGCGACAGGCCCCAACTTGCCCCGGATCGCGCTCGACACGACCCCAACCCAGGACAGCCTCCCCTATCGCATGACCGCCATCAACACCAGCCACCGCGAAAACGCAAGAGTGCTGCAGGCGCTGTGCGCCTCCGACGCCGGCGAAATTCGCTTCGACCCCGGACAATACGTCTACTTCTCCGGCATCTTGCGGATGGACGACGCGTAATGCGCCGCACAAAAGGACGCCGCGGCCACAATGCAAACAAACACGAAAACCGATGTGGCAACCTTGCTGTTCGACGGCGAATGCCCGCTGTGCCGCCGCGCCGCGGCGTGGATCGACGCACACGCCACGCCAGGAACCGTGGAATCCTTGCCCTGCCTCTCCGAGAAACGCCTGCAACGCTTCCCCGAAATATCCACGCAGGCATGCCAGCGAGCGGCGCTCCTGATCCTGCCCGACGGACGCATCCTCGAAGGCGCAGCGGCCTTGCCGCACATCCTCCAACGATTGCGGCTGCGACGCTGGCGGTGCCTGGCGGCCGCATTCCGGCTTCCCGGCGCGAGCCTACTCGCGCCGTTGGCCTACGCATGGATGGCGCGCCATCGCCATGCGCTGTCGGCGCTGCTGAAGCCCCAACCCACACAACAAGACGCATCACGCCGCGCGAATTGCGGCCGACGGAGATAAGACGATGCCGAACAAGCGCAAGGAGCTTCCCAATTCGACGACCTGCTTTGTCTGCGGCGAAAAAAACCACGCAGGACTGCAAACGCGGTTCTACATCGAGGACGACGCCGTGAAAGCCAAGCTGACCCCCCGCGATTGGCACTGCGGCTACGCGAACGTCGTGCACGGCGGAGTGGTCGCGGCGATTGTGGATGAATGCATGGGATGGGCGGCGGCGCGATCAATCGGACGAATGTGCTACACCGCCGAACTGTCGGTCCGGTACGTGAAACCCGTCCCCGCCGATCGCGACACCGTGGCCATCGCGCGCACAAAGCGGCACTCCAAACGGATCGCGTTTGTCGAGGGCCGCCTGGTCGACGACGACGGCTCCGAATACGTGCGCTGCGAAGGCAAATTCATGCCGTTGTCCGCCGAGGAAACCCTGGCGGTCGACGATGCCCTGCTATACCGCGGCGGCGAAGAACGCATGTTCGATTCGCTGCGCCGCAACCCCGGGGAATGACCGCGTGCACGGCCGCGAACGGTTTCACTATAGTTCTTGATAGGAGCCCGAACATGATTATCGACGCGCATACGCATGTCCATCCCGACGCCGACGGATTGGGCGATCGATACGACGCCCGCCTCGAAAATTTGCTCGCAAACCTCGCCGCCAGCGAAGTGGACAAAGCCGTAATCTATGCCGAGGCGGTCGATGTGCCGTATATCAAACGCATCGAAAACGACTACGTCGGCGCATGCTGCGCGCAACATCCCGACACACTCATCGGGTTCGCATCCGTGCATCCCCTGGAACCCGATCCCGTCAAGACCTTCGAAGAAGCCGTGCGCCGCTACGGCCTCAAAGGCCTCAAACTGCACCCGCGCTTTCAAGGCGTCGCCGCGGACGACCCGCGCGTGGCGCCGCTGGCGCGCAAGGCGGCGGAACTAGACCTGCCCGTGGCGATCGATGCCCTGTTGTGGAAACCGACGCCCCTCAAACTGCAACTGCCCATCAACGTCGACGGCCTATGCAAACAAGTCCCCGAAGCGCGCATCATCATGGCGCACGCGGGCGGCTTTCATTTCCTCGACACGCTCGCGGTCGCCATCGCAAACCCAAACGTGCACCTCGAAATATCGGTGGCGCTGACATTCTTTCACGGCACTCCCTTCGAGGACCAATTCATGTTCGCGCTCAAGCAACTCGGCCCCAAACGCCTCATCTACGGATCGGATTTTCCGCAAAAACCCATGCAGGCCAGCCTTGACGAAAGCCGCGCCATCTTGAAAAAACACGGTTTCTCCGATGCGGACCTCGAATGGATTCTCGGCAAGACCTTCCTTTCCCTGTTGCCAGGAGAAAACGCATGAATCCGCGCATACTCATTGTCGGAGCCGGCGGAAACCAAATCTG
>JAKJDA010000508.1 GCA_022706165.1 Candidatus Hydrogenedentota bacterium
CCCCCGGCGTCATCAAGCACAAGGAAGAGCCGCTGGTGGTCTATGAGCACGAGTCCCACGAGAAAAATATGGGCAGTTCGGGCCGTTCTGCGCTGGCGTAAGAAGTAGACCGCCGGGGAAGTTTTTCTTTAGGAAAGATTTCCCCGGTTTTCTTTCCAAAACCGTTCCACTGTGTCCAGTTTTTGTTGCAACAGGCGCGTTTGGGCTTGCATGTCTTGGTAGATGCGCAAGGTGGTCTGGGCGAGGATGTTGGGGTTGGCGCCTTCGAGGTTGTCGCGTTCGAAGCGGGCCGTGAGCACGATGGGTTTGCAGATTTCGTGCAGTTCTCCGAGAATGCGCGTTTCTTCGTCCAAACGCATGAGGCGTTCCACTCGTTCTTGGGCTTTCTTGACCTCTTTCCTGTCGAGAGCGGCCAAGAGACGTTTGGTCGTATCGATGCCTTCTTCGGCCTTCTGAGCCAAGTTTTTCAGCGCCGGTTGTTGCCGGGCCGCCAGCGCTTGAGCCTCTCCCCCACTTTCCGGCGAATAGCAGAGCAATAGCCGGCGCAGGCTTTCTTGTTCGCGTGCGGGCGTCAGTTCGGAGAGAAAATCCAGCCACATGTAGCGGTAGGCCAGTCGAATCAGGTCACGTTCGGCGAGCGGACGTCGAAGCGCTGGATACCATTCCAGGCATGTGTCCGGCGCAAAGCGCGCGATGTGGACATCGACCTGGTCCATCAAAGGGTCTTCCGCGATAAGGGGCGTCTCAGGATTCGCCCGATAGTGCATGGCCCAATCCATCACGCGCAGCACTTGTTCAGGGCGGACGCTCTCTGCGTTTTCTGGGGCGCTTTCTCGTGTTTGTGCGTGCCCAAGGAGCGTGCGGCGGCGCTCGATGGCGAAGTGTCCGTCGCCGTAGGGGCCGGTTTCGCGGAAATGCACCCAGCCCACGGATACAAGGACGACAGGGCATTGGGCGGCGGCGGCAATGTGCATGGTGCCGGTGTCGTTGGTTACGAGGACGTCGGCGCGTTCCAGCAGGGCCGCCGCTTGGGGGATGGTGGTTTTGCCGAACAGCGGCGTGGCGATTCCGGGCGCGAATTCCTCGAATGCGTTGCCGAGGGGGGCTTCGTCTTTGACGCCGAGGAGGAATATGCGCGTGTTCGGACGGGCGACGAGCAAGCGGGCCAGTCCGGCGAATTGCGCCACGGGCCAGCGCTTGTTTTCTTCGCTGGCGCCCAACTGAAAGCAGGCAACGAAGGCGTCTTGCGTCACCCCGTGTTCGTGCAGGAGGGCCTCGGCGAATGCGCGGTCCTGGTCCTTGGGGCGCAAGACCAGCTCTTGGGCGGGGGGGGCGTCTTCGACAAGCAGCCGCATGAGATCGCAAAGATTGAGGTCGTTGAACTCGCGGTGCAAGACGCTCGTGAAGAAGTGCGTGGTCCAGCGTCCGCGCAACACGAACTGGCCGTCGTCGCTGAGATGCGCTCCGACGACGGTTGGAATTCCTGCCAGTTTAATCAGCATGGCCGATGGCAGACTATGGGTGCAGTTGTACACGGCGTCGAAACGTCCGTTGCGGATCATCTCGATATACTGTTCCATGCGTCGATAGGCTTGCAGTAGACGGTCTGAATCCTTCACGCGTATATCGAGGAACAATTCATCTTCGTCGTAGACAAGGACTTCGTTCAGGTCGGGGTTGTGCTGTGCGGCGGCGAGGCCCATGGGGCGCACCATCATGGCGATGTGTGCGTTGGGATGCCGCACGCGCAGTGCGCGCACCATGGGGCTGGTTTGGATGACGTCGCCCATGCGGGCTATTTGCAGCGCCAGGATACGCATCACATCCCCCGCGATTCCAACATTGCCTCGGCGGCTCGGTACATTTCGGCCAGATAGTGGAACATCGATTCGGGAAAGGTGCGCTTGGCGAAGTCGCGGGCGATATGGGATTCGATGTTTTCCAGGAGGAATTCCTGGTCTGGCGGCAGTTTGGCAAGGAAACGGCCCAATTCCGTGTCGTTTCCGACCCGGTCGACCATCTCCCCTATTGTCCGTTGCGCGCGCACGCCCTTGCGCAGCAGGCGCGCTCCGTGACGTTCGAGAAGGATGTCGAGGATTTGTTGGGCGCGGCGTTCATAGGTGTGTTCCTGCAAGACGCGTTCGCGCGCGCGCGAGGCGATGGCCGCGCGTTCCTCCGGGTGCGCCAGGTAATAGTCGATCTTGGCGCGCAATTCCACGAGATTGCGGTAGACGGGCAACTCGCTCTCGAAATCGAAATAGCGGTCGAGGCCGATGCAC
>JAKJDA010000509.1 GCA_022706165.1 Candidatus Hydrogenedentota bacterium
TCGGGGTCGTTGCCTTCCTGTTCGCGCGGATCGGCGATGTACTGATGCGCGAGTTTATGCACGATGGGGGCGTCGTCGCCGTACGTCGTACGCAACCACGCCAGTTTTTCTTTCAGAAAGGGTGAGAGCTTCTCGCGAAATTCGCCTTTGCTTTGCCCGGCCATATTTTCAACCTATCCTTAAGAGTTTAAGATTCACCACAAAGGCACAAAGGGCACAGAGGCACACAAAGGAAGAAATAACAAACCACAGATGGACACAGATATACACAGATGAAAATCGTTTTGATTTTCTCTGCGCCTTCGCGTCTTTGAGTTAAATTCTTGCTCTTCTTTGTGCCTTTGTTTCTTTGAGCCTTTGTGTTAAGTCCTTCAAAATATAGGAAACATGCGATGATGTGGTCGGTGCGGTTAGCGTTTCGTGGCATCGAGCGGCTGTTGGGGCCAGGTGCTCCAGCGTTTCTTGCTGCGGAAATCGGCATCAACCACAACGGCGATGTCGCCCTCGCGATGGAATGCATCGCCGCCGCCGCCGAATCTGGCGCCGATGCCGTCAAGTTTCAGAACTATCGCACGGAAGATTTTTTGAGCGATCGCTCGCTGATGTATGAATATGTCAACGGCGGCGAGACCATTCGCGAACCGCAGTTCGACATGTTCAAGCGGTGCGAACTGTCGTTTGACCAACTCGCGGGACTTGCCGACTACGCCGCGTCGAAAAACATCATTCTGTTTTCAACGCCGTCTGGCCTTGCAGGCGTGCGCGCGATTGTCGAACTCGGCCTGCCGCTACTCAAGAACGCCTCCGACAGTCTGACAAATCTTATGCTCGTGCGCGCGCTGGGCGAGACCGGTTTGCCGACGGTTTTGTCGACGGGCATGGCGACGGTCGAAGAGATGGATGCGGCCGTCGCGGCATTTCGCGCGACAGGAAACGAATCGCTCGTCCCAACAGTCTGCACTTCCCTCTACCCCACTCCACTTGATCTGGCCCACGTTCGCCGCGTGCCCGCGCTTGCCGCGCGCTACGATTTGCCCGCCGGGTTCAGCGACCACACCGACGGCACTATCGCCGCGATCACGGCGGTCGCGTTAGGTGCATGTTTCATCGAAAAACACTTCACCGTCGACAAGACCCTGCGCGGCCCCGACCATCGTTTCAGCGCCTCGCCCCAGGAATTCGCGGAATTGGTCAAGGCCGTGCGCGGTGTCGAAGCCGTGCTTGGCTCGCCCTCGCTCAAACCCTCGGACGACGAAGACGAAGCCCGCCGCCAATTCGGCATCTCCCTCTGCGCGGCCCGCGATCTCCCTGCTGGCCACGTCATCGCCAACGAAGACATCGCCCTTTTTCGCCCCGGAACGGGACTGTCTGCCCAACAGCGCAACCGGATCATGGGCTGCACGTTGTTGCGACCTTTGGCGCGCGGCGATCAATTCCGCTTGGATATAGTGGAGGATTCCTGACCGTCGCGTGATAGCCGTCGGGGCGCTGTCTTGACGATGTCGCGAACCGATGCTATCCTCAAACCTGCGGGAGATATGTCGCTCAAGCGATTCATGGCGTAACGTACGGGAGGAGGGACAAGCATGCGTGCGCTGGGAATGATCATGATGATTGTTGGCGTGGTGGCGTTTCTCATAACCGCGACCGGATTTTACGCCACGATTCCCGCGCTTGCGTTCATCGGGAAAGTGCCGCCGGTCGTGTGGGCCATTGTTGCCGTCGTTGGGATCGTGCTTTGGTATTTCACCCGCAGGCCAAGCGATTGATGCGATCTCTTGACGTTTCCTCGCCGCCTCGGGCAGGCTCGTTGACTTCCGTCGAACGGACATGCTGCGTCGGCATGGCGATCGGCTGCATGGCTGTGTTGCTCGCGGCGTACGCCGTTCCCCCAGATGTCCGCGGCCATGGCACCCACGAGCGCCTGGGGCTGCCTCCCTGTCTCATCGCCACGTTTCTTCATGTTCCCTGTCCCTTTTGCGGCATGACCACGGCCTATGCCTGGATGGCGCAGGGACATCCCAAGCAGGCGTTCTCCACTCACCCCATGGGCGCCCTCGGATGCATTGTGACGGGATTGGCGATTCCCTCCTTACTTGTCGTTGCGGCGACAGGGATGCGTCTGCCGGCCCTTTCCTGCCGCGCGCGAGGATTTTGCGTCGCGGCTCTCGCCGTCGGTTTCATCGTAAGTTGGGTGCGCGCCTTTGTGGTTTTTCAGCCCTGACCCCCTCTCCTACTCATCCGCATTTCGGCGAAAATCGTCGGGCAT
>JAKJDA010000050.1:0-331 GCA_022706165.1 Candidatus Hydrogenedentota bacterium
GGTTTCGCCCACGCGGTAACCTTTCCTGACGCATCGGTAGAGCAGTTCGACAAGGAACGAGTATCCCTGCGAACGCAAGGAATCGAGGTCGATGGCTTCGAGCACGTCACGGCGATAGCAACGATATCCACCGGTGGCGTCGTGAACCGGCATATGAAGCATCCACTTCGCGAAACGATTTGCTGCGCCGCTCAGCAGACGCCGGTGCAAGCCCCAATTGCGCGTGCCGCCGCCCGGAACATAGCGCGCGCCCAAACCGACGTCGAACGAGTCCAGCAAGCAAAACAGCGCCGGCAAAACCTTCGGATCATGGCTGAAATCCGCGTCCATC
>JAKJDA010000050.1:341-12315 GCA_022706165.1 Candidatus Hydrogenedentota bacterium
GCGGTCATAGCCCGCGCCAATGGCATACTTATACCCCGCGACATAGGCCGTGCCCAACCCCTGCTTGCCCGGACGGCGGATCACGTGAACGCCGGCGTTTCCCTCGGCGATGGCGGCGGTGCCGTCGGAAGAATTGTCATCCACGACAATAATGTCGAGACCGGGCATGACCCCCTGAATCGCCTCGATCAACGGCCCAATATTGTCGGCCTCGTTGTAGGTGGGAATGACGACAACGGATTTCAAGTCCTCTCCTCCGCAGTGCGCTATGCAACGCTTGCACGGGCATTATAGAAAGGAGAGGGGGTTGCTTCAATCGCCATCCCGCTCTATACTGCTCGTAACGATGGCCGCCTCGCGGGGGCGCCGCGAAGGAGATTGCATGCCTCACTCGCACTATTTCTCGCAAGTTTTTTCAGTCATGGGAGGCCTGAGCCATGGTCCCTCCTTCGACCCGCCCCACGCCGCAACCTGGCAGCCGCCCGTGGACATCTTCGAGACCGACGAATGCTTGATTATCGTTGCGGAACTTCCCGGCGTGGATAAAGAGCAAATCGGCGTGCAGGTTGAATGCGGGATACTGAAGATATCGGGCAGTCGCCCCAAGAACATACCCGAACTGACCCGACACGTCCACCAGATCGAAATCCCCTACGGCTACTTCACCCGCGTTATCAAGCTGCCCCCCTGCGCCGCACTCGACCACATCGAGGCGCAATACGAAAACGGCTACCTGCACGTCCGCATTCCCAAGGCAGGGCCCAAATGACGCTATCCAATTCCGACAACGCCACGCTTGCTCCGGCGGCTGAATTTCCTGCCGCCCTGCCCCTGTTGACGATGCCGAATCAAGTCGTTTTCCCTATGGCCATGATGCCAATGAGCGTAAGCAACGCCACGGAAGTCACCCTCCTCGAGGAAACGGTCATGGGACACAAATTCGTCGTCCTGCTGACCCTGCGAGACCCGCGGATCGACAACAACGGCCTCGATAATGCCTTCGAAATCGGCGTCATCGGGCGCATCCTGCAATTCCAACGGCAGCCAGACGACTCCGCGAACGTCCTGATCCAGGCGCTCAAACGCTGCCACGTCGAAAAGCTGATCCAGCGCGAACCTTACCGGATCGTTCAGGTGAAGCCCCTTGAGGACACACCCGGCGATCCCGACGCGATTGCCCCGCTCGCCACAACGGTCAAGAACCAAATGTCGCGCCTGATTGCGCTCGCGCCCAGCATTCCCGACGCCGCCCAAGCCGTTATCGACAACATTGAGGACCCTGGGTTCCTGGCGGACTTGGTGGCGAGCAACCTCAACATCTCCATACCCGAAAAGCAGCGCATTCTATCGGAAGTCGATCGCAAACGCCGTCTGGAACGCTTGACCTATATCCTCGCGCGCGAAGTCGAACTGATGGAACTGTCTGACAAAATCCAGAACGACGTCAAAAGCGCCATCGACAAAGGCCAGCGCGAGTTCTTCTTGCGACAGCAATTGAAGGCCATTCAGCGCGAACTCGGCGAAGGCGATCCAGGACCGACCGAGGCGAAGCGCTACCGGGAGAAAATCGAAGCGCTTGCCCTAAAAGAAGACGTCAAGCGAGAAGTCTTGCGCGAAGCCGATCGCCTCGAACAAATGAACGAAAGCAGCGCCGAATACCATGTCATTACGACCTACCTCGACTGGATCGTGGACCTGCCCTGGAATGTTTCCACGGAAGATCGACTCGACATCGCGCGCGCCGAGACCATCCTCAACGAAGACCACTACGGCCTGGACAAGGTGAAGCGACGCATCCTCGAATACCTGGCCGTGCGCAAACTCAAGCCGGACGCCACCGGCCCCATTCTCTGCTTCGTCGGCCCGCCCGGCGTCGGCAAAACTTCCCTGGGGCAGTCCATCGCCCGGGCGTTAGGACGCAACTTCGCGCACATGTCGTTGGGGGGCATGCGCGATGAAGCCGAGATCCGCGGTCATCGCAAGACCTACGTCGGCGCGCTCCCGGGACGCATCATGCAGCACATCCGCAAAGCGCGATCGAACAACCCCGTCTTCATGCTGGATGAAATCGACAAAGTCGGATCGGATTTTCGCGGCGACCCGTCGTCCGCCCTCCTCGAAGTGCTCGATCCGGCGCAGAACCACGTGTTTGCGGATCTCTACTTGAACGTCCCCGAGCAGAACAGCACGTTCCGGGACAATTATCTCGGCGTGCCGTTCGATCTGTCGCGTGTGGTGTTCATCGCCACCGCCAACATGCTCGACACGATTCCCTGGGCCTTGCGCGATCGCATGGAAATCATCGAAATTCCTGGCTATACCGCCGAGGAAAAACTCCATATCGCCAGGAAATACCTCATTCCCAAGCAAATTCACGCCCACGGCATTCCTTCCAGAAATCTGAAAATCGCGCAAGCAGCCGTGCGAAAAATCATCTCCTCCTACACCCAGGAAGCAGGCGTTCGCAATCTCGACCGCGAGATCGCGAACGTATGCCGCGGATGCGCCCGTCTCTTCGCCGACGGACAGAAGACGGCCGTCATCATCACGCCTGAAAACCTCTCCGTCTATCTGGGGCGCGAACGCGTATTCCATGAAGCGGCCGAACGCGCAAGCGTGCCCGGCGTCGCCACGGGATTGGCCTGGACCGTGACGGGCGGCGATATCCTCTTCATCGAGGCCACCCGCGTACCGGGCAAGGGCGGTCTTATGTTGACCGGACAACTGGGGGATGTCATGAAGGAATCGGCCCAAGCCGTTATGAGCTATGTTCGCGCCAACGCACGTCTTTTGGGCATCCCGGACGAAGATTTCTCAACGTTCGATATCCACATCCACGTTCCGGCAGGCGCCGTCCCCAAAGATGGCCCCAGTGCGGGCGTGGCGATCCTCGCTGCCGTCACCTCCCTCCTGACGGGAAAAAAAGTGAAGCCGCGAGTGGCCATGACCGGCGAAATCACGTTGCGCGGGCTCGTGTTGCCCGTCGGCGGCATCAAAGAAAAAGTGCTTGCGGCGGCGCGCGCCGGCATCCGCACCGTAATCTTGCCGCAGCAATGCGAACGCGATCTCGACGACGTCCCCGCTTCCGCCAAAAACAAGCTGACGTTCCGTTTCGTGCGTCGCATGGAAGAAGCGCTCGACATCGCCCTGGGACTCCGGCGAAAAATCAGCGCCGCGCCGTCCCCGCGGCGGCGCTGATTTCGGTCGTGCCGCCATTCCCGGAATTTGGCCCGCGCGCGTTTTTTTTCGACGATATCTCCGGTATACTTGCCCTTTAATACTGATGCCATGACGTCGGAGCAAGTGGAGAACCATGTCCTCAGAAACGCCGGCGCACGCGACAGATTCCCGCGAATGCCACAGCATGACGCTTCCGACCGACGCGCCCCATGCCAGACCAACCCCAACCCCAACCCCGTGCATGCCACACGATCCCGACGCGCGCGTTCTGAATTCAAGCGCTCCGCGTCCTGCGTCATTCCTCGTTCTGATTGGAGTCGTGGCAGCGATATCCGCCACAGCCCAATTTTCCCTCTCCCTGCCGCCGATTCTCCTCAGCCTCATCGCCTGTCTCGCCATCGCGTGCGGAACAGCCCTCGGATATCTATCGTTGCGGCATTTGACGCCGCGCCGCGCCGCCCTATGCTTCGCCGCTTCCGCCGGATTATGCTGCGTCGCGGCATTGGCTTCCCTAAGCGTGCATGAAGCGGCGACGGGCCATTCCATTTCGTTTCTCGCGTATGCGTTGCTGGCGAGCAGTTGGCTTTTCGCCGCCACCGCGGCGATCTGGTCGTTGGCGGAATTGCGACGGACACAGTCCCAAACCGACAGAGAGCTGACGCAGCTTGTTCGCGAGGCACACGAACGCCAAACCACCGAGGAGGCTCTGCGACAGGCCGAAAACCGGCAAAGCGCCCTGCTCGGAGCCATCCCCGACCTTGTTCTGCTGATGCACAAAAACGGCGCGCTAAGCCGTTATCCCCTCAAAAAAAACAGGCTTTCCCGCTCCGGAACCCCCTCGGAAATACGTCGCAATTCCTTTCGTAGACAACCTTTTGAAGACGACCCTGATCTGCTGCGCGGCGTGGCGTATGCCCTGGAACGCCGCGGACCGCAGCTCTTTGAGTACCAAGCCAAGATGGCGTCCGACCTTCTGGACGTCGAAGTGAGGGTTATTCCCG
Organism: Candidatus Hydrogenedentota bacterium; assembly: GCA_022706165.1. Lineage (GTDB taxonomy): Bacteria > Hydrogenedentota > Hydrogenedentia > Hydrogenedentales > SLHB01 > JAKJDA01. The sequence continues at coordinate 4,523 of JAKJDA010000050.1, forward strand.
GAAAGCACAACGAAGCGCTTGTGATCCTGCGCGACCTCACCGCGCGCCGCAAACTGGAACGCGAAATGCTCGAGGCCAGCGCCCGCGAACAACGGCGCATCGCCCGGGATCTGCACGATGGCCTCGGCCAGGAATTGACCGGAATGCTGTGTTTTGCGCGCGGGATGGCCAAAAAGCTTGGGGCCGAAAACTCCCGTTTCGCCCAAGAAGCGGAAGAAATGACGCGCATGCTCAAGGAATCGATCGTCAAGACCCGTTCCCTGGCCAAAGGGCTGCGCCCCGTCGCCCTCGAGGCCATGGGCCTCCAAACCGCCCTGAAGGAATTGGCCGACAGCACCCAAGAATTGTTTGGCATCCCATGTTCATTTGCGTATGATACTGACGTCGTCATTACCGAGGACGCGGTGGCCGAGCATCTCTACCGCATCGCGCAGGAAGCGGTGACCAACGCCGTGAAGCACGCTGATCCGACCCGCATCAAGGTCAGCCTCGCGACGGAAGCCGGCCGCCTGGTATTGACCGTCGAAGACAACGGCGTCGGCATGCAGGCCGGATCCGAACGCGCCAAAGGATTGGGACTCGGCATCATGAAACACCGCGCTCGTATCATCAACGGAGCAATCAAGTTCCGAGCGGGAGCGGAAGGCGGCGCCGCGGTGGTGTGCGTGTGGCCCAGCGCCAAATCAGACAGGGACTCCGAATCAAAGGACAGCGAAAGACCGTGACGACACAAGATGCCCAGAACAAGAAAAAACGCATTGTCGTGGTGGACGATCACTCGATTGTCCGGCGGGGGTTCATCTATCTCATCGAAGACGAGCCCGACATGGAAGTCTGCGGCGAGGCCGAAGACGCCCCCCAAGCGATCGACGTGATTGCAGCTGCCAGCCCGGACCTAGCCATCATCGACATCACCCTCAAAACTTCGAGCGGCATCGACCTCATCAAACAACTCCGGGGGCAATTTCCCACCCTATCCATGCTGGTCGTATCCATGCACGACGAAATCCTCTACGCCGAACGCGCTCTTCACGCAGGCGCCCGCGGCTACATCATGAAACAAGAAGCTGACGAAAAAATGGTGCATGCCATCCGACGCGTTCTCGACGGCGGCGTGTATGTCAGCGAGAAAATGACCGAGCGGCTCCTCAACATCGTCACCGACTCCCAACGCAGCCATCCCGTCGCCCTCGTCGAAACCCTGAGCGACCGCGAACTCGAAGTGTTCCGCATGATTGGCCGCGGAGCCGAAACGCGCCAGATCGCCGAGGCGCTCAACGTCGGATTCAAAACCGTCGCCACTTACCGCGAACGCATCAAAAAGAAACTCAACCTGGATAGCGCCAGCCAACTTATCCAATGCGCCGTTGAATACGTCGTCCGCGAAGGCGGCGCGTGACCGTCACGCAAAAAGGAGACATCGAGCCTTGGCGCCGCGCCTGAAAAGTCCGAGGCGGCGCAATGTCCCTCGGCGCGCGCGCAATCCCTTGCACCAAATCGGCCTCCGACAAAGGAACGCATGAAATGGCAAAAACTCCGCCGGCCTTGACGGCGGCCCAAACGCGCGCCGCCGAGGTCTTCATGCGACTCGTGGCGCGCTATCCCGGCGCGCAATGCTCGTTGGACCATCGCGATCCGCTTCAACTGCTTGTCGCGACAATCCTCGCCGCGCAGTGCACCGACGCGCGCGTGAACCAAGTCACGCCCGCGTTATTCCGCAAATACCTCACGCCGGAGGACTATGTCCGCGCGCCGGAAGGCGCGCTCGAAGAGGTTATTCGTCGTTGTGGATTCTACCGGATGAAAGCGAAAAACATCCGCGGCGCCTGCGCGACTATCCTCGAGAGATTCGGCGGCAAAGTCCCGCAGACCATGGACGAACTGCTGCAGCTCGACGGCGTGGGCCGCAAGACAGCCAACGTTCTCCTCGGCGCCTGTTTCAACACGCCGGGAGTCGTAGTGGATACGCATTGCATGCGCATCACGCGACGGCTCGGATTTACAAAAAGCAAAGACCCGAAAAAGATTGAGCTAGACCTGATGAAGATATGGCCGCAAGAGAAATGGAGTCTATGGTCGCATCTGACCGTTTTTCACGGACGCGACCTGTGCACCGCGCGCGCCCCCCAATGTTCGCAGTGTCCCGTGCGTGAGTTGTGCCCCTTTCCCGAGACAAAAGAAGGCAAGAGAATCGGGAAGTGAAGCGCATGAACGACCTCCCCCCAGAGCCCGCCGGCGCAGCGATCGCCAAGACGATCCATGCCCCCCTTGCATCCTTCATGTTCGCCGCGGTCTACGTAGCGGTTGTATTGGCGATCGACACGCTGGCCGCTTGGCACGTGCATTTTCTCGTCGAATGGCAGGCGTTTCGGTGGCACATTGGCACCTCTTTAAGTTCATTGCCTGGTTTCTCCTGCCGCTTCTTTTTTGCGCGAGAGATCTCGACCGGTCGTGGTTCACGTTCCACGGTTGGCGACGCGTCGACTTCATCGTGTTGGGCGTGGCGCTGGTCGGCGGCATCGCCGCGATGATGGTTGTAGCCGTGACGCCCGGCCTGCGCGCCATCTATCCGAGTTGGGGCCAGTTCCCCTTGAGCGATCGCCTGCTCCTGGCAGGTTCGACATTGTTGTGGACTCTCTCCTGGCTTGCAGGCTGGGAATTCATGCATCGCTATTGGATGGCGCGACGCGCATTGGCCGTTTTGCCGCGTTGGGGTTGGCTGATCATTCCCGTCAGCGAAACCATCTACCACCTCCAAAAGCCCTGGCCCGAGACGCTCGCCATGTTGGCATTCAGCTTGGCGCTGACCCCTTGGGCCATCGCCCGCCGCAACGCTCTCCTGCCTTTTACGGCGCACCTCATCATCGAACTCGAACTCATCGTCTTCCTGGCGATCGTCTGACCGCGCCCCGAGGAACTTCCAACGCCCCGGCCTCAGCGGTTCACGCGACCCGGATCGCTGGAGAAGGCGACCTTTCCAAAGGCCGCTTGACACGCGGCCCAAATTGTATTAAAATGTTAATACAATACTCTCAACGAAGGAGGCGCGTATGCGACTGCGAATATCTCCACAAAACGGCATGCCGCTTTATCTGCAGCTCATCAGCCAGATCAAGTACCTCATCGCGTCGGGCAGCTTGAGACCGGGCGACGAGGTCCTCCCGATCCGGGTGCTCGCGGAGCAACTCGTCATCAACCCCAATACCGTCGCGCGGGCTTACCGCGATCTGGAAGGCGAAGGGCTGTTGACGACGCGGCGCGGCGCGGGGACCTACGTGTCGGAACGCGGATCGCCATTGGCCCGGCGCGAACGCGTGCGAATCCTGTCAGAACATGCGGACGCGCTGCTGGTTGCGGCGCGGCAGTTAGGGTTTGGGTTGGAGCAAGCGTTGGATGCGGTGCGGGACCGCGCGAAGGCCCTGGGCATGGGCCAAGGAGACACGAACCATGAGTGAGTCCGTCCACCCGATCGAAGTCAACGGCCTATCGCGAAAGTTTGGGAAAACGCAAGCGCTCGACGGCGTCAGCCTCCGCGTGCCCAAGGGCATCGTGATGGGACTTGTCGGCGAAAACGGCGCAGGCAAGACCACGATCATTAAACACCTGCTCGGCCTGCTCAAGCCCGACGCGGGCACGGTGCGCGCATTCGGCATCGACCCCGTCCAGTCGCCGGAACAAACGCTGAATCGCATCGGATATTTGTCTGAAAACCGCGAGATACCGGGCTGGATGAGGGTCAGTGAGCTGATTGCCTACACGCGCGCATTCTATCCAAAGTGGGACGACGCATACGCCGCCGAACTGCTTCACGCCTTCAAACTCGACCCGACCGCGCGCGTGAAGAACCTGAGCCGTGGTCAACGCGCCCAGGCAGCGCTGCTGATCGCGCTCGCGTATAGGCCGGAATTGCTGCTGCTCGACGAACCGTCGTCGGGACTTGACCCGGTGGTGCGGCGCAACATTCTGACGACGATCATTCGCGGCGTCGTGAACGAAGGCCGCACCGTGCTGCTATCGTCGCACCTGCTCGATGAAGTGGAACGCATGGTCGATCACGTCGCGATGGTGCACGAGGGTCGCATCGTATTGTGCGCGCCGCTCGACGAGTTGCAGCGCCAGCACCGGCGCGTCACCGTGCGCCTCGCGACGTCCGCCAACGAACCGCCCCAACTGCCCGGCGTACTGCTTTGGGACGATATCGCGCCGATGGGCGACGGCCGCGAATGGACCGCCATCTGCAACGGCAAGACCGAGGAGTTCCGCCAAGCCGTGACGCAACTGAACGCCGAGATCGTCGAAGACAACGCCGCAACCCTGGAGGATATTTTTGTCGCCCACGTGCGTGGCGGGAAGAAGGGTGCGTAGCCCATGCGCAGCGCAACCATAATGAGCGGACCATACAACCGCGCGAAGACCTTCTTTGTAGCGCCCGGTCTCCGTGCCGGGCGGTCTTGGTCTTTGTATCGGATGCGCAAGGCGCCCGGCACGGAGACCGGGCGCTACAAGGACACATGGGTCCAAGATGCCGAACACAGGCTTTGAATACGTAGGAGGTTGACATGCGTACACCGACTCAAGCGCTTCTCTGGCGGCAATGGCGGATGTTGCGGTGGCCGTTCTTGGCGGTCGTTATGGGGACGCCCGCCGTGTTTGTTTGCGAATGTGCCGTTCATTCCTGGATCAAGTATCACGAATACGGCGGTTTTACGGGCGTTGCGCTGGTCATGAGCATGCTGGTATTGATGGCGATGACCTTGTCCAACGGCGCGGACGTTGGGGAACGATCCCTTGCGTTTCCGTGGGCGTTATTTGCACTGCCGCTACGCACGGCCCGCCTGGCCGCGATCGAATATCTTGGCCGCGTCGCCATCGTCGCGCTTGCCCTATTTTTGACGGTTGGCGTCGCCTTTGCTGTTGATCGGCACGCTAATGCTACAACATCGTGGCTTCTATCGCCGTTCGTGTTCACGTCGTTGTTCGCGTTGGTCCAGGGCATTGCGTGGTGGCGCAACGGGGCCGTGGCGGCGGCGGTTGTCATGGTCGTGTGCGCGCCATTTCCTTTTGTGCGCGAGGTTGTCGCTGGAATTGTTGTAGGGTTTGCCGAAGCGTCCGCGCCGCAGCAGCTTGCGATGATGCTGTGCGCGGTTCTCGCGGGCTATTTGATCGGCCTACCCGCCGTACTGCGTGAACGGAGCGGACGTCGTCTTCAGTCGAAGGAGATCAACCTGTCCCTGTTCCGCGCGCCCATGGCTTTCGCTTCGCCGGAACATGCGCAAGGCTGGTACGAGTGGCGCACGCGCTATGGTTGGTTGCCGAAGATCACGCTGCTCTTTTTCGGCTTCTTTGCCTTGCTGGTGGCGCCCGCATTCGGAACCATCGCCGGAGTAGAGCCGTCCAGCCTGCTGCAGGTCATGTCGTTCATGGGGGTTTTCCTCGGGGCTATTTGGGGATTGCCCACGGCCCTATTCGTCTGGAGCGCGCTCAGTGTCCAGGAAAAATGGATTCGCCCCTCGGCCCAAAACGTCTTTGTCTTCACGCGTCCCATCCCCACGCGAACGCTTGCCCGTATACGGCTCCTTGCAGCGGCCAAAGCCTTACTCGTGAGCATAGGCGTTTTGGTTGCGGCAGTGGCGGTGTACGTGCTTCTGCTTCACCTGATTGGCGCGGCCGTCGGGGTCAAGGGGCCCTCCATACACTATTGGTTGCAGGACCTCGCCCTCATGTATGCAATGTCCGTGATGGCGCTTGCGTTCGCATACGTATGTGGCTGCTGGGCATTGATGTCGAGCGGCGCCTTCGTTATCGCCGCGGCTACGATTGGCTTGCCAATGGCGATTGTCGGGATAACAATAGACTACCCGCCCATCGTTTCCGTCATCGGGCTTTCGCTGGCGTGCGTGATTTTTTGCGTGCCAACAGCCGGTCTCTTGTTCCTTGCCCGTGCAGGCGTGCGGCGGGGCTTATGCTCGCGCACGAGCGTGGGGCTGTATTGCGCGCTCTGGGCCGGATTGGCGTTTGTTGCGGCGCGCTACGCGCCCTTCCTGTCTGGTTCGCGGCATGCCGACGTTGCCTTGCTCCTTGCTAGTGCGCTTGTGCTCATCGCCATCGCCTCGCTCCCTGTGTACCCTTTCCTCCTCGAGCCGCTGTCCCTGCACCGGCAGCGCCATCGATGAAGCAAAAACGCTCAGAACGTTTCATCCTCCAAAACGCGAATGCCCGTAATTTGCGAAAGCTTGAAACTGCGCGCGCCGCCATGCAAGTGACAATAACCGCTCACCGTCGGCGTCCGGTTCGTCAAATCCAGCGACACGGGGTTGACCTTCCGAATGGAAGGGGTCGGCCCCCACGCCGACTGGTACGCAATCAGGATCGCATGCCGACGGGCTATGGCCTCTTCGACAATCTCCCGCACGATGCGCGGCGAATACGCCGGCAACTGCTCATCCGGTTGCGTGGGCGCATGACGTCCCTCGCGATGGTCCCCGCCCGCCGTCTTCTCCATTTCCTGTCCATGGCCATGGCGCCGGACCCAATCCCCTACCCACGTCTCGGGCGGCTGCGTGTCGGCAAACGCCTCCCCGGCCACCATGCGAATGCCATGCTCCTTAAGCAGATTTCGGAACGACGTCGCCTGCCCTTTGCGCAGCACAAGCGTATACAACCCTAACCGCCCCTCGACCATCTGTTTGGTCGCCGCCAGTTCCAAAACGCTCTCGCACACGTCCGGATCGACAAAACGCACCAACGGCGCCGAACCGGAAAGCGCCGGCTCAACATCCCCCATCCACGCCCGGATTATCAAACGGAATCGCGCGGGCAAAGGCTCCTCGCTCACCGCCTCCAGCTGCGCCGCCACAAGCGACCAATCATCCATCGCCCCAATCTTGCGTTGCGACAGTCGCACCGTCACCCCTCCGGAAGCGTCCGTCTCAAGATCAGCGATATCGCCCAGCATCGACCTCAGAAACAAATGACTCTTCTCCCAGGGAACCCGGAACTGAAACCCCTTCTCGGGCCTCATGAAACGCCGCAACGGCTGCCGATAGTCCACCCGAACGCTCACCTCCCGAGGCGGCTCCGTCATCAATACAAAACGATCGCCCACCAACCGCGCTCCGGGAATCGCCGCCGCCTGCTTGGCCGCCTGCGGCGTCGGATACTCCGCCACATCGCACCGGCTCCGAATCACCAACGACTCCAGCCGGCGCTCCCACGTCGCAACCTGCCGATGCACATTCTCCGGAATGGGCTTCATCGCATACCGGCCCAACATCCGCATGAAATCGGCCGCGGACATGTTCGAGCGCGCCCCGCGATACAACGCCTCCTTCGTCAATTTGTACGTGCTGACAGGACCGCCGCGCACTCGCTCGCAAAACGTGTCCAACTTGCGCCGAAGCTCCGGCGTGCATCGATCCATGTACAGCAGCACCTCGAAATCCGGCTGAACCACCAGCGCACGTCCATCGACCAAGTCCGCCTCATCCGGGCACGCGCCCACGCCCAAGGCATAACGGCCCAAGGGAGTCACCCGAAACGCTTCGCCGCCCCGGGAAATATCCACCATATCCAGGTCCCGCAATAACGACGTGATCATCCACGAGAACAACCGCGTCTCATGCGTTTGCCACGAACGCTCCTGCCACGCGTGCGACGCATCGTGCGCCTGCGACTGAATCGCGCGCCACCGCGCTTCCAAAAACAACACGTTGCGGTCCATGTGGTACGCCGCATGAATGAAATCCGCGATGCGATGCCACGCCCCCTCCGCCTGCCCGCGAAGAATCGCCGCC
>JAKJDA010000510.1 GCA_022706165.1 Candidatus Hydrogenedentota bacterium
GATTTGCGCGATGAGCGGGACAGACTGCTCGATCAGCTATCGGGTTTTTTCAGCATATCGGTTGTCGAGACGGGGAATGGCTCCGTGGATGTTTACGTGGGCGGCGATTCGTTGGTGGACAGCACCGGGGGCGCCGGATCGAGGCGGTGCGCAATCCCGCCCTTGATCCTGTGCGGCAAGATTTGTACGAATTGCAATTCGCCGATACGCACAAGCGCGTGAACGCGGTGGACGGCACGTTGGGCGCGGCCTATGCCATGCGCGACGTCATCATCCCCGGCGTGAGCGACCAAGCGGATCAGATCGCCCGGGGCGTTATTTTCGAGGTCAATAAGATTCAGAGTCAAGGCCGCGGGATGCGGAATCTGACGGGAATGTTGACCGGCGGCAATGCCGTTTCCGGCGGCGCTGTTTCGTTGGGATCGGCCGGACTTCCGTTTTCCATCGTCAATGGCTCGTTCGACGTGATTGTGTATGACGCTTCCAATACGCCGACGACGACGACCATCGTCGTGGATCCTGCGACGACCACCCTTGATTCGCTTGCGGCCGCGCTCAACGCGATACCGAATTTTTCGGCGTCGGTGTCGGACAACCGGCTGCAGCTTGGGGCGAACGCCGGATATGCGTATCGTTTTGCGAACGACACGTCCGGCGCGTTGGCGGCGATCGGCGTGAATGCGTTGTTTACGGGGTCGGACGCCGCTTCAATCGGCGTTGACGGCGTTATCGCCGCCGATGTGAGCTTGCTCAGCACCGGTTATGACGTTGACGTTTCCAACACCGGCGACAACACCGCTGCGCTCGCCATGGCGGCGGTGCAGAATGCTTTGGTGTTTCACGGGAACACGGCGAGCATCACCGATTTTTACCAGGGGATGATCGGGCGCATCGGCATTGACGGCAACGCCAACAACGAAAGGTTGGCTGTCGAGGAAGCGTTCGTGCGGAATTTCCAGAATCGGCGCCAGCAGATTTCCGGCGTGTCTCTCGATGAGGAGGTGACGCAGCTCATGTTGTTCCAGCGCGCGTTCGAGGGAGCGGCCCGCGTCATTACCGTCGCCGACCGCATGCTGGACTCGCTGATGGCCATGGCCCGGTAGCGGGTTTCGGCTTGCGTTCGTTTCGCTCGCAGGGCGGAGCTGCGATTGCGGCTAGAGCATTTTCGCTAATTATGCCTGCGCCATGTGCGATCAAGAAACCCTGGCGAAAATGCTCTCACAAGACGGACCGTAGGATAAAAAGTTAAACTGCGTCTAATGGGTTCGCAGTCCCTGGATGCGCAGCTTCAAATCCCGCGGACTGGTGGCGTTTTGCAGGGCGACGTTCGGGGTGATGGCCTCTTTCTGCCACAAGTGGAACAGGGCCATGTCGAAGGTCTGCATGCCATGCTGATCGGCGCCTTCTTCGATCAGGCGCACGATGTCTTTGAAGCTCTTTCCCTGTTCGATGCAGTCGCGCACGGTTCGGTTGCCAATGAGAATTTCCGCCGCGACGCATCGCCCATGCCCTTCCTTGCGCGGAATGAGACGTTGCGAGATCACGGCGCGCAGCACGCTCGCCAACTGTTTTCGGATTTGCAGTTGCTGATGCGGCTCGAAAAAGTCGAGGATGCGATTCAGGGTTTCGACGGCGTCCACGGTGTGCAATGTCGAGAACACCAGGTGCCCCGTCTCGGCGCTGGCGATGGCCGTGCGCACGGTCTCGGTGTCGCGCATTTCGCCGATGAGGATCACGTCGGGGTCTTGTCGCAGCGCTCCGCGCAAGGCGTTCGCGAACGACAGCGTGTCGTGCCCCACTTCGCGCTGCGTGATGAGCGCCTGTTTGTCTTGATGCACGAATTCGAGCGGGTCTTCGACCGTGACGATATGCGCCGGCCGTTTTTCATTGATCTCGTCGATGAGCGCGGCGAGGGTCGTTGATTTGCCGCTGCCCGTCTCGGTTTTGGCTGATGGCATGCAGAACGGGCGGGAGGCCCAGCTCGTCAATCGTTTTGATTTTCATGGGGATGGTGCGCATGACGACGCGGGTGTTGCCGTCATCGCGGCAGGCATTCACGCGGAAGCGCACCGAATCGCCCAGCATGCACGACGTGTCGAGTTCCATCATCTTCTTGAATTTCTCGACGTCGGGCGGCGGCGCGATGGCCGCGAGCATGTCCAGCACGTCTTCCTCGCGCAACGGCGGCCCTTCAAGCCGGACAAGCGCGCCGTCAATCCGGTATACGGGGGGGACGCCCACCTTGAGGTGAATGTCGGACG
>JAKJDA010000511.1 GCA_022706165.1 Candidatus Hydrogenedentota bacterium
ACAAGACGCGCGGACCCGGTTCCGGTGTAAGTGCCGGCTTTTACCGCATCACCGAAAAAGACCGGGCCGCTGACGCCTTCGCCCATCCCCGATGCAGGAATCCACTCATTGACGGTGGGGTCAGATGTCAAATTCATGGCGCCGGGAGCGAAGCTGACGCAATCCGTTACAGCAACGCCATCAACCCCGAAAGCGGGGACGCCCGCATTTTTGATGATGAGCGGCCAGGTAGCGTCGCGCTTGATGATCGTCGCTGTCGGCGTGGCCTGGGACTTCATCGGCACCTTGAGCGTGCCACCATTGCCGCACCAGCTCGCGATTTCCATGTCGCCGTTTTCGGCTGCAAACGCAACCATCGCGTATTTGTTGCCTGATGTATTCACGCCCGCTGCGCTACCGATAGCGACCGTGCGGCCGAAAATACGGATGGTGTCGTGGATAGACCAGCCCTGAAAAGGGATCGCGCGATTGCACCACGACCCGTCTTGGTACGTTACGGGCACTTGCGCCCCGAAGGGAACGACGAAAACGCACTCAGGGACAAATTTGCACTGCAGCGATTGGGCGGTGCCGTTGCCGGTGTAGCTGATGATCTGGGACAGCATGTTAGATGATCTCCGTATGCGAAATGGAAATGCTTACGGTGCCGACTACTTTTGCGCTGACACCATTCAGGGCGATGGCATTCACATCGATGACATCGCCTGCATTGACCGTGCCGGTGTAGAGCTTTCGGCCCGTCCAATCCACCGAGTCGTAAAGATCAAGCGTCGCCGTACCGGAGATGCACCGGATCTGCTTCACATAGCCCCCGGCTGCGCGAATAAGCTCGGTGGCCGTGATAACTACATCGTCGTCGTACAGGATCGCGGGGGACGGTGTGCCGACGGCATCGCGCTTGATCGCAGCAGACGTAGCTGCATCAAATGTAACCACCCCATCCGGGGAGGTTGTAACACGCAAAAATTCGCCCTGCTGCTGGGCTGCGCCGTTCTCCGCCGGGATGTCGGCGACCTTCCCCGTGTCGGGATAAACCCTCATGCACTCCGCCGCGTGCGGCAGCACCACCTTCGGCGGTTTGACAACGTCAACCATGTTTTACCTCTTCTCAGTTTTCCCCGCCGAGTGCGGGCACATGGATGATTCTGAGGATCGCCCCGGGCCGGTCCCGGGCGGTTTTCCGGGAAGGAAACGGGCATGGCTATTGCTCTCGCGTTCGTCTAGCATTGGGGTGTCGGAAACTCAGTGCTCATATCGCCATGACCAAGATCGTCCTCTTCACCGCCGAATCCCTCGCGCCGGCCATCGCCGAAGGCAGCAAGGGCTTCGTCAACCAACAGCAGTGGGTCAGCAAGATGCTGGGCAGCTTCTCCGCAACGGTCCGCCGCCGGCCGCTCTCCTACCGGTCGTTCGGCCCCTTCTGGTGGCCCATCAAGCGCCTGATGATCGAGTCTGGCGACATGCAGGGCGAAACCCCGGACCCCGCCGAGGTTGAGCGCATCACGCTCGGCACGCCGGCCCTGGACGTGGCCGCCGCATGGGCCCACTCGGAATTCGCGGCCAGCAACCAGACCTCAGACGACAACATGATCACGGTGGACACCGAGGACGGCGACACCTTCGAGTACCTCCTGAACGACGAAGAAATGGAAGCGATGGCGGCGATGACGGCCTGATCCATCCGCCGGCACCAAAGAAAAGGCCCGGGCTTCCCCGGGCCTTTTTCATGGCTGTCTGCTCGCCTCAGTTCAAGAGGTCGAACACGTCCTGCAGGCTGTTGCTGGCCGGGATGACCCAGGTGCAGTCGCCGTACTTCGCTGCGCCGACCCGGACATCACTGCAGAAGGTGGCGCGGAATCGCCCCTTGAGCATCTCCTTGACCGCGAAGATGCGGCCATTCTTGCCCTTGCGGTCCTTCAGGAACAGCATCGAGAACGCCGGCCACTTCTTGCCGCCGTATTTCCCGCCGGTTTCGACATCCTCGGTGTTGTAGAAGGCATCGATCCCGATTGCCTGGAAGGCGTCGTGAAGGGCCTGGGTCACTTCCTTGAAGTCCGGATGCGACTTGACCGCCTCGGCCGCCATGCGCTCCTCTTGGGCTCGCATTTCCATCAGGCGCCGGGTTGCGTCCATGGCGAACGCCTCAAGGGCCGTTGCGACACCGCGGGTGGCGTCGGACATATTCACGAAAGCGTTCTCGCGCATCCAGGTGGCCACGGCCTCGCGCACCGGCGTCGCCAGATCCTTCTGGCCGT
>JAKJDA010000512.1:0-238 GCA_022706165.1 Candidatus Hydrogenedentota bacterium
ATGTAGGCTACCGAGGGATTCCTCATAGAAGGAAATCAGTCGCCACGCAGATTGCTGTCAATGTCGGCGTCGTACCCGGTGCCCCCGGCACGACCGTCGGCGCCGTAGCATATGATTTTGTAGGACGAACCTTCGCACGTGTAGACATAGTCGTTGCCCCACGGGTCCTTGGGAACCATATCACTGTCCAGGAAATTCGCCTTCTCATTGGAGACCAACGCTTCAAGACCCTCGGACG
>JAKJDA010000512.1:253-2246 GCA_022706165.1 Candidatus Hydrogenedentota bacterium
AGATCGATCGGCCATTGGCCTTCATGGATGTCGCGCGCGCCGAAACCATGACGCTTTCGATGGCCGGAAACAATGCCGCCGCCAGGATGGCGATAATGGCGATCACCACCATCAGCTCGACCAGCGTAAAACCAGCCTGCGCCATCATTTTCTCTCTCGTGTTTCTAGTCATGAACGACACTCCTTTGGTAACGTCATCCGGCGTGTCAATGTCCGATGCCTTTGCTCATATTCAGAATCGGCAACAGGATGGACAACACCAGGAACCCAACAAACACACCCATAATGATAATGATCACCGGCTCCATCAACGCCACCATCGCGTCGATGGCCAGCCGAACATCCTCGTCGTACGTATCGGCCACTTTGATCAACATATTGTCGATGTCACCGCTACGCTGCCCCAGGTCCACCATGTGAATGAGCATAGGCGGAAACAGGCCCGTTTCCTTGAGAGGCCCGGCCAGGTCTTTGCCGCGGCGCACGCCGGCCTTCACGTCGGCCATCGACGCCTCGATCACGGTATTGCCGACCACCGATTTCACCACATCCAGCGCCTTCATCATCGTCAGACCGCTCTCGAGCATGGTGCCCAGCGTGCGCGAGAACCGCGCGCAGATGAACTTCAAATGCAACTGACCATACACCGGAACCTTGAGCTGCCACGTATCCCATCGCCGGCGCCCCCGCTCGCTACCCACCCATAACCGCCACAGCGCCACAAGCCCGATCACCGCCAGGATCAGCAGCCACCAATAGTGGCCCACAAAATGGCTAACACCGATCATGACCTTGGTCACGTCGGGCAACTCTTGTTTCTGTTTCTCGAAAATTTTCGTAATGTTCGGAACAATCACGACCATCAAAAACGCGATCACGCCCACGGCAAATACGGCCATGAAGCACGGATACGCCAACGTCGAAAGGACCCGCGCCCGCAGTTTGGCTTGGTGCTCCTCGATGTCCGCCAGACGCGCCAACACCTGCTCCAACGCACCGCTGGCTTCACCGGCACGGACCATGTTGCTGTACAAGGACGAAAAAATGCGCGGATGGCGCGCGATCGCATCGGCCAGCGTCCCGCCGCCCTTGACGTGGTCGCGGATGTCGTACACCGCCCGCCGCAACCGCGGTTTGGTCACCTGATCCAACAGCGCCGTCAGCGCTTCCACAAGCGGCATCCCCGCAGCCAACAACACCGAAAACTGCCGCGTAAGCAACGCCACGTCGCGCACCGTCACTCGGCTAAACGAGAAGTCGCGTTTCTGCGCTTCACCGGGCGCGGTCGCCCCTTCCACAGCCACCCGCGTGGCCGCTTTGGCGCCGCTGACTTCGGCGATATCGGTAGGATACAGGTCCAGGTCGCGCAATTTCCGCCGCGCTGAGGCGGGCGAATCGGCATCGATCATGCCTTTGGCGGGTTTTCCCGATTTGGCAATGGCTTTGTATTCGTAGACGGCCATTAGTGCTCCGTAATTGTCAAGCTCTAGCCTACGCCTCCTTCGACCACATCATCTCGGGTTACGCGTAGAACTTCCTCTATCGTTGTCAGCCCCTCCGTCACACGCATCGCCCCGTCTTCGCGCAGTGTCTGCATGCCCTCCTTCATCGCTTCGCGTTTAATCACATTGGAGTCCGTGCCCTGCAAGGCCAGCCGCTGAATGTGCGGCGTCATCACCAGCAACTCGAAGATGCCCGTTCGACCGTAATACCCGCGCTGCTGACACTTCTCGCAACCCTTGCCACGGTACGCGACGCGCTCGGCCCCGTTCACACCCAAGCCCAATTCCTCCCAACTCTGCGGGTCGGGCGTATACGCCTCTTTGCACGCAGGACAAATCCGGCGCACCAAGCGCTGCGCCATAATGGCAATCGTCGACGACGTCACCAGGAACGGCTCGATGCCCATGTTGATCAAGCGCGTGATCGCGCCCGCGCTGTCGTTGGTATGCAACGTGGCAAACACAAGGTGGCCCGTCAACGACGCCTGAAT
>JAKJDA010000513.1 GCA_022706165.1 Candidatus Hydrogenedentota bacterium
GGCCGCGATCATGTGTTTCCAGTGAAAAAGATACGCAAGACCGGGGGCGCGGACGGCCCCGTCCGCGGGAAAGGCTGGCAACCGGTTCAACCGTCGGCGTTTAGAGTTGGCGAGATACGGGAGGGCATTTGTCCCGGTGGATGTAAAACACAACAAAAATAGAATTCTCATTTTGTGGCCGTTTTAACTGGCCTGAAGGGGTAAGATGGTGTTGATCACTGGGCAGGGTTTTGTCGCCGGATCATCAGGTCTCAAACCAGGAGAGCGTCCATGAAAGTGAATAAAGGGTGGGTGTTGCGTCTGGCAGTTGCCGGTTTCGTGCTGTCCGGATGGCGAGCGGCCGCGGCGGAGTATTCGTGGGTCGGCAACGGACCTGACAACAAGTGGACAACATCTCTTAACTGGCAGGGCGGCACAGGCTATCCCGACGCGGCGGGCGACGTCGCCACGTTCAATGCAGCCGGCACAGTGCTGCTGGACACGAGCGGCGTACTGACGATCGGCAGGCTGCAGCTCACCTCGTCGACGGCCAAGACGGTGCGCATTGAGGCTGACCCCGGGGCGGCGTTCACGTTCAGCGGAATTGCCGCACCGAACAGTGGCTTCAAAATGGACGGACATGCGGACAACCGGCTGGTGATCGCCCCGGATATCGTGGCGCCGAGCCGGATCGACCGGCTGGGCGGGGGGACCGTGGAGTTTGAAGGTGCGGTCTCGAACACGATGACCAGCGGGTACGCGCTGATTTTCGGGGCGGGCTCGACCCTCTTTTCGGGCAACGCCTCGCTTGCGGTACCTTCCGCAATTGTCGGCATTGGTAACGGATCTCCGGCTGTCGTGACGTTAACCAATCAGGCGGTGTGGTCGGTGAATGAGCTTCAATTTGGCGTCGCCAGTTCGGGTACCACGCGGGGAACGCTGGTGCAGGATTCCGAGGACAGTGAGGTCACGGCCGGACTTGTGAGGTTGCAGTACCATAATGTGGGCAGCCCAACCAATGTTTTTTACCGGTTGCGCAAGGGCAAGCTTACGGCAGCGGAGATGATCGTAGGGGAAAAAGCGCCCGGATCGTTCGAGAACGAAGAGGGTGAGTTGCGCAGCGGCAAGGTGCAGGTGCGAAACGGCGAGTTCGTCCAGCGCGGCGGCTTGTCCGAGATCGGCGCGCTTTCGGTGGGCAACACCAATCTGACTGCCGCCGTGAAGTTGGCCGGCGGCACGCTGCAGGTCACGAGCGACATCAGTTCGCTGTGGATGCCGGAATGGCAGACCTTCACCTTTTCAGGCGGCGTCTTGCGCGTGACGAATTCGCTGTCGTGCCGGCTCCCGATTGCGCTCAGCGGGAGCGTGACCTTTGACACGCCGAATTCCGGCCAAGGACTTACTGTGCGCCGAGGATTTTCAGGACGCGCGCAGGTCGTGAAGACCGGCGCGGGCGGATTCGGATTCGGACTGGGTGAGATGCCGCAGGCTTTTCTGTCAGGCAGCCTGACGATCAGCAACGGGTATGTCGGCCTGCCGGCCAACTTTGAACTGTCCAGCTTCGAGGGCTCCGAGGAACCTTTGGCCGTGAAGGTGTGCGACGGGGCGATCTTGCGTCTCCAAGATATCACGACGGTCGTGTCCATGCCGCTGGACCTCGCGATCGAAGGCAGCGGCAAGATCGATTTTCCCTATGCGGGCTCCTCGTATAACCGCGGCCTGGTGGTCGCGCGCGCGCTCGCCACCAACGGCGTCGCGCTGCCGCCAGGACGATACACGACAGCTCATGGTTTCGTGACAGGTGGCTCGACGGCCTGTTCCGTCGTGGTGCCGGTCACCTGGACCGGCGCGGGCGACGGCGAGGCGTGGCACGATCCCGCCAATTGGGCGGGGGGAAGCGTCCCCAACGGCACAACGGCTGTTGCGGATCTCTCGAACGCGCGCGGGGACGTTAGGCTGGATGGCCCGGTGACGTTGACCTGTCTGGTTTACAATCCGCAGGGCGCGCAACGCGGGTTGTCCCTTGTCGGCAACGGATCGCTCACGCTGCACGTGCCGGTGATCGTCTCGCCCTGCCTGTTTGTCGGACCGGGACGGACGCTGACGCTGGATGTGCCTTTCAGCCGGACGCCCGACGGTGGGTCGTTGGCGATCACAGGCGGCGGGTCGATCCAGGTCAACAAAGGATTCCCCGGAATCGGCGGAGGCCAGGGGGCCTCTTTCTCACTCAACGGGCAACTTGTGTTTGCCG
>JAKJDA010000514.1:0-1927 GCA_022706165.1 Candidatus Hydrogenedentota bacterium
CCGGCAGTTGGATGAGCGCAAAGGCCACGAGGGCAAAGGCCATCGCCGTGCGCTGATAGCCCAACGCCGAAAACCCCTCCGCGCCGGGCAAGTGCCGCGCCGGATCGAGCTTTTCAATCAACAATCCCGGCAACACCGCCGCCGCCGCCAGCCCCACGATCATCCCCAACGCGACCCACACCCCCAGCGCCATGCGCTCGCGGGGCGTGCGCGCCACCTCGATGCCAAGCGCCGTAATCGGAATGGTCGTCATGGTGGCGAAAATGGCGACGTGAAGCCCAAGGATGACCACGCCGTAAACGGCGTTCGCCGCGGATGTGCCCGCGATGGGCGGAAACCAGAACAGAATCGCCGTGCACGTTTGCAGGATTGATCCCCAGAAAATGTAGGGTCTGCGGCGCCCCTGGATTTGGAAAGGACGCAGCCAGGTGCGTCGCGGATTCGTTTTGTCGGACCACAACGCGATGAGAGGGTTGGTCACGCAGTTGAGCGCGATGGGAAACACGAAAATGACCGACACCACCGCGATGGACACATACACGGTCCGCCCCGTGCCCAAAGTCGGCGAATAAAAATAGTTGCCCCATTGGTTGATGAGTTCGCCGCTCATCTGTCCGCCGAACAACGCCAGGCAAATCGCCAGCCCCTCGTACCACCGAAACCGATCATCGCGTTGCACTGTCATAAAATGGTCCGACCTCCCCCTCAGCCCCGAAACGCCGCGCAAGACCTTCGCCCGGCGCGTTCCCGACTCGACGTCCCTTCCTCAACCGATATGCATGCCGTCCGGAATCACCGCGCCCTTGAGAACGATGACTATGCCGTCGCGAATGGCGAAACCATCGCCGCTGTAGTCCTGCAAGTCCTGTGAGCCGCGAATGACCACGTTCTTGCCGATGCGGGCGTTCTTGTCGACAATGGCCCCGCTGATCACCGTGTTCTGGCCAATGCCCATCGGAATGCTGGTGCCTTTTGCAGGCAACGGAGCGTGCGGATCCCCCTCGTAATAGTCGCCCCCCATGACAATGCTGCGGTCGATGGTCACGCCGGAATGAATCACCGAACGTATCCCGATGATCGACTTCGTGATTTTCGCCTTGCCGACATGACTGCCCTCGCAGATGATGCAATCATCGATCGCCCCCCCTTGTATGCGCGAACCCGCCAAGTACCGAGGACGCGAATAGATCGTGTGGTTGGCGTCATGAAAATCAAAGGGTGACATCGGCGCCGTCATGCTCAGGCTGACCTCGTAATACGATCGCACCGTCCCGATGTCCTCCCAGAATCCGTCGAAAAGATGCGCGCACACCTTGCGCGTTTTCAAGGTCTTGGGAATGACGTGCTGCCCGAAGTCGATCCAATCCTTCTCGCGTTCGAGCGTTTCCTCGAGAACGTCCGCGCTGAACACGTATACGCCCATCGACGCCAGATAGTCGCGCCCTTCGTCCACCTTGAGGCCGAACTGCTTGAACAACGTCGGGGACGTGACAAGACTGGAAAGCTCCGCTTCGGACTGCGGCTTTTCTACAAACCGCGTGATGCGCCCGGTCGGGTTGACGTGCATGATGCCGAAAGCGCGGGCCGCTTCCCGCGTGACGGGCAACGTGGACACCGTAATGTCGGCCCTGTGGCGCAAATGGGTTTCCAGCAAGGTCCGGTAGTCCATGCGGTACAATTGGTCTCCCGACAAGATCAGGTAAAAACTGGGGCGCCGGTTCCGAATATGCCGGAGATGCTTGCGCACGGCATCCGCCGTCCCCTGAAACCAATCGCCGCTCTCGGTGGTTTGCTCGGCCGCGCAAATCTCGACAAAGCCCCCCGAGAACACGTCGAACTTGTACGTTTCGTTGATATGGCGATGCAAGGAAGCGCTATTGAATTGCGTCAGCACAAAAATGTTGTTGACGCCGGAATGGATGCAGTT
>JAKJDA010000514.1:1937-2228 GCA_022706165.1 Candidatus Hydrogenedentota bacterium
CGGTACCGGCCGCATAGCGGCACCGCAGGCTTGGCTCGTTCCGCCGTCAGCGGATACAGCCGCGCCCCGCGACCGCCCCCCAACACCAAAGCCGCCACCCGCTCCACGCTCCGCGCCACTGCCAGACTCTCTGCTTTCTTGCTCATGATGCCTATCTCTCTTCTCTCTGCCGTCTATCGGCATTTCCCCCGATCGAGCCGCCGGAATCCCGTCACGAACCAAGCCGTCACGATCGCCGCAGGAGCGCATAAGCATACCGGAGAACCAAACGCAAAAACACGCTCGCAGAAC
>JAKJDA010000515.1 GCA_022706165.1 Candidatus Hydrogenedentota bacterium
CGCCGACCGCCGACCCGCTGCGGTCACCCGCCAGATCGGCGCCCGAACAGAAACCGCGCCCTTCGCCGGTGATCAGCAGCGAACGCGCGCCCAGAACGGGGAGGTAGTCGAGCGCCGTGCGAATATCGTCCGCCATCGCGGGCGGCATCGAATTCAGACGATCGGGTCGATTGAGGGTGATCGTGGCGACATTGTCGGCGACTTCGAGCTTGATCGTGTCAAAGCTGGGGGCATCGGTCATGGGGAAGAATCCTCTCGCGGCTGCTTTACCTTTACGTTTACGTAAGGTGTGACCCATTTGGACGGCGAGCGCAAGGGGCGAGGAGTGGCGGTGGGTTACGACCGGTTGCGGACATTATATGAGGAGCTACTCTGTCTAAATGACGCGCTCCTTTTTTCTTCTGAGTCTGCTCTGTGCGGGGTGTGTCACCTCCCAAAATCTTGCGGGTGACGAAAGGGAGCTTATTGTAATGGGCACCTTGAAGAATCGTGATTTTAAGCCGGATGATGATTGGAGGGTGACAACCGGACGCGCGACGGCTGATTTGCGAATTACTCGCGTTCTATCTGGACGGCCTCCATCACGTGTACTCAAGATAAAGTATATGGCTCACATGTACTGGCGCGAGAATGTTGAGCGACGATTCCGTCTGCGTCGGTCTGACGATGGCATTTATCTGGTATGCGCCGAACGCGTTGCGGTTGGTTTCGTTTGCCCATAAAGCCTACCGCCTTAACCCTAGCAGCCCGCTGGAATGTAGTGACTGCGAGCGACCGCTAACGGACGTAGACCAGCGGCATTTTGGCCTGCCACCAAACAAAAAGTACGCCGGTCAACAACGTGCAAAGGGGAATCAGCGTGACCCAAAAAATGCCTTGATAATGGGCCGGCGGAAAAGCGATCGGAGTGACGGCCAGAACTAATGCTGGCGTGGCGACGCACCAGATGATCGGATGGGCAAGAATGCTTTTCGTGAATGTATGAAGGACCAGAACAGCCGCGGCGTAAAAGGGAATCCCGAACCCAAAGGCGATCGCGAGAAGCGTCATGAAATCGCCGCCATACGTGCCTGTGGAGGGTAACGTTGATGGCGCTAACATGAATCCAGCAAAAGACGCGATCAAAATGCCAGCAACCGTTCCAGCCGCCTGACATGCCGCTAGTCGGCCACCCAGCCTGTTTTTGGTAGCACTGACCGCCATCGCAACACTATGCCCATTCAAATGGCCGCTTTCCACCCCAAAGCTGTCGAACTCACCCTATTCCGGATCGTCACGCAGCCGCACGAACCGCATATCGCCCTCGGTCCGGTGGAGAGTGAGGCCGCGTTGGGTCTTTTCTGCGCAGGCGCCATCGAAATCCACGACGCCGATATCGTTCGGAACGATGATCGCGCGCAGCTTGCCGCCGTCCGCGTCGGTCAATTCGAAACGCGGCGCGGTGATATCATAGATCGGCTCGCGCACTTCGATCCAGCGCGGGATGCGCTTGTCCTCGTCGGGCATCGTCCAGCCGTCGGTCTGCGTGTAATCCTCGATCGGATCGCCACTGTCGAAACCGATCGTGAAATCGACTCCCGGGATGCCCCGACCGTTGGGCCAGGTGACGAGCACGGTGGGTATGCTGCCTTCAACAGCCATGGGCGTGCCTTTTTCGAGGGTGGGCGGCACGGGTTTGGGGTCGGTCGTCAGGCAGACCCTGTCGCCATGGATTTCCCAGCGCCCTTCGGCGCGTTCATCCAGCGCCCCGGCGGCGAGCATGTAGAGGAAGCGGCCGTCGTTGCGGATCAGCAGGCCGCCGCCGACGTCGGGACCTTCGGCAAGGCCATATTCGCCAACAAAGGGCGAATCACCGGCGGCGGCCAGGGCGCTTGCGGGAGCGACGATCAGGGCCGCAGTGAGGAGCAGGATGCGCATCGGGCGATCATGCGTCGGGTACGGAGCCGGCGCCAGCCCCTTTCCACCATCCGCCCTTCCTGCTAACCGCCCGCGCCATGCCCCAGAACCATCCCGAACGTCGTACCTTCGCCATCATTTCGCACCCCGACGCGGGCAAGACGACGCTGACCGAAAAGCTGCTCGTCGCTGGCGGGGCCATCCACATGGCGGGAGAGGTGAAGGCGCGCGGCGCGACGCGGCGTGCACGCTCGGACTGGATGAAGATCGAACAACAGCGCGGAATTTCGGTCACTTCGTCGGTGATGACCTTCGAACATGCGGG
>JAKJDA010000516.1 GCA_022706165.1 Candidatus Hydrogenedentota bacterium
CGGATTCATGACCGGCGATCCGAGCGCTGGGTCGAATGTGAAAGCGAAGCTGCCGCCCGTCAGGAGCACCTTGCCCGTGAACGTCGGCGCAAGCTGCGGCAGATCGCCCCACTCGGCCGCCTTCACGTCGCCTGCGCCGGAGACCGACGCGCCCGTGAAATCGCCGTAGCCCTCCGGCGCGATGCCCACCCACTTGAAGAGCAGATAATCCTCGATCGTTTTCACCTGTTCAGAGGGCAGCTCGGTCGAATACATCAGGACCTCGCCCAGCATTTCCGCGTAGCCCGAACTCTTCTCTGAATTCGTATAATCGCCGAGATTGCCGAGCTTCACCGCATTGGTCGCCGTAAGAGACAGCACCTCGGGTGCGCCCGTGTAGCCGGTTGTTCTTCCGTCAACCGCCTTGCCGTTGAGCCGCGTCGAGCCATTCCTCACCGCGCTGCCCGCGCCGTTCCAGATCGGCGCCGTATGGGCCACCTTGCCGCGATAGCCAAAATCGCCGCCCGCTGAAACGCTGTTCCGAAGCGGATCACCGCCGCCACGGAAAGAGTCGGACACAAAGACCACCGTACGGACGTCTTTCTGCACATCCGCGCCGACCTGTTCGATCCCGCCCTCGGGCCACGCCTTAAAGCGCAGTGTGTTGCCGTCACTGGTTGCAGGCGTATGCCCTGCCGGATGGTCAAAATCCATCCAAGTGCGCGTCTTGCCGAAGCCGCGCGCACCCGGTTGCGCGAACGGACGACGTGAAGACACGCCGTAGAAGAAGACGTCGCCGACTTCCATCGATGTCTCGATGCTGCCGCGCGGCCAGAACCCGTAAATGGTCGCGGCGCCGTCTTCCGTCGCCGTGCGGAACGTGTCGGGGTAATCCGGGTCGAACCAGCCCACGCGACCCTCGGCGGGAATCGCGGGCGCGTACATCGGAGTCACCGCAAGCGTGCCGCCCGCGTTCACCGTGATCGACCCCGAATACGTACCGGAAAGCTGGATGTGCCCGTCGATCTCCACGTTGCCGGTGCCGCCGTAGAGAAACGCCTTGGCCGGATGCTCCGTGAGCGCCGTGACGCCCTGGTATTGCGCCGCGAGACCCCATTTCGTCGCGAGATACGTCTCCACGCTCACACGCTCGGCATCGGCGAGGGTCTCTGGGAAGACAAGGATCTCGCCGTAGTCTTGTCCGCCGCAGGTCGTGTAGTTTTGTGCCCAGCCAAAGCCGTTGATGTCATGTCCCGTGATGTCGAGCGAGATGATCTGCCAGCCGCCGGAAAGCCCTGTCGTCGTGGGGTTCACCTTCACGCCGTCCACCCAGGCGTCGATCGCGATCGGCGCGATGGGATCATCCTTCGTAAAAGCGGAACGCAACAGCGCGCCGTCAGACAGGCCTACCAGCGCCTTGCCGCCTCCATCCTGCGATCCGAACACCATCGTCACGAACTTCGTTCCGGTGAGCGCCGGCTTGGCAGGAGGCGTCAAGCTGGCCGTGTCGAGCGAGCCCGCGCTCGTCGGTATGCGGCGTGACGACCCCGCGTTGCCGCATGAAAAATAGGAGAGACCGTTCAGACCGTTCTTTACACGGTACGGAAAAACGCCCGGCAGGTCTTCGTAATCGGTCATCGTACCCATAAGACCATCGTAATGGCGTGTGTGTCGCAGAAAGTAAGATTGCTGGAGCGAACGCGTGTCCGCAAACGCCTCAACGAGGTCGTTGCCGGCCTCGGTCGTGGTGAGCACCACATTGCCTGCCGCCTTTACGCGAATATAATCCGGGATCGCCGTGCCGAGCTTACGGAACGTCGAATCGTTCGAGGGGTCGATCCAGAGCAACGCCCGGTTACCGACGTTCTCGGCGAGCTTTAGTGTGCCCGCCCCGCCCACGAACTGCGGCGTGCTGACCGCGTCCACGCGGGCAGAAACGGTCGTGCCCGCGCCGGCGGCGACTTTGAGGTTGCCGAACTTGGCGGGGTCGTTGAACGTCGTGTCGGCCGGCAAGACGCCAAACGCCGTCACATCCGCGATGTCGAATCCGCTGAAATTGTAGTCGCCGTCAGCATCCGGGAAAACGTGCCACGTTCCCTCCGGCACAGGGATCTCGACGGGCGTCCGACCGGCCGGGAACTGGAAGGTCACGCCCGTGCCCTGCAACAACCGCGTGCCATCGTTCACAGCATTCACAACGACCGTCACCGTCGAGTTCGTTGTCCGGCCAAACCTGAGTGTG
>JAKJDA010000517.1 GCA_022706165.1 Candidatus Hydrogenedentota bacterium
ATCAGCCAAATTCCCAAGCCCGCCAAGGCCGCCGACACCAAAAGCAGGAGGAGTGTCGATCTCGATCGTCCCATAGTATCAACAACTTATCTAAAGCAATTCGTGATTGCAACCAAAAAAACTGTAGACTTAGCCTGACACTTTAAAACCGCAATGGGTCGTGGGCTTGCTAGGGTTCCTACCCCACTTATGGTACAAAAAAGGGGCGACGGAAGTTCCCGTCGCCCCTTTGGAGCCAGCACTTTCGTGCCGCAAACGGCGCAAGCCGCAGCCAGATTACGTGCCTCCGAGCTGCGTAGTGGCGTTGCTAAAGGATGATGAAATGCCACCCTTCAGCGCTGTGAGCGCCGCGATCAGAAGAACAGAAACCAGCGCAATGATCAGCGCGTACTCAACCAGCGTCTGACCTTTGCTGTCTCTAAGAACTAATGCCTTCATGTAATCACCTCCTCTCGTTCGGATTTTAAGTTTTGCTCTCGCCGCCAGATTGCGACCTTGGGACGCCTCTGCAAACTCATTTTATCGCCATCTTAATTAATGGAACGCCTTTTGAAGCTCGCTGTTGCTGTTTCCAAAATTTTGCTGCACGCCGCCGCTGAATGCGACCATGGCGCTGATGACGGCGACGGCCACGAGCGCGATGATGAGCGCATATTCGACAAGGGTCTGCCCGATCTTCCTCTTCCGGGCGCGGGCTTCCATAGACATGGTTCCATTGCGCGCAGTTTTGATGCCAGATTCGCTTTGGATCGCGCTTCGGTTGAATTCCGGTGGCCATTCCCTAGAGCAACATGCCTAGCCGCATACAGTAATAATTCCTAGCAGAATCGCGAGAGAAGGTGCCGATTCCTAGTTTTGAGCGGCATGATCGATGCGAATGAGTGTCCATGACATGAACAGAATGTCATTATTTGATGACATTACTGCAAGTATTTAGAGACAACGGCTTTGGTTGAAAAATGAATTAGCAGTCATCAGGCTGGAACGTGCAGGTCGCTCGATTGCCCGGAAACAAGCAGGGAGTTTTCGGTTTTCCGCATGATCTTGCTCGGTCTATTTCGTTTCTCGCGGCCCTGAAACCGGCCGATCGTGCTGAGCACGAGCGGAGCGACGAACGGAGAACCGCGTCTTCGAGTTTTTGCGTGCCGATGTCCGCGGCGGGCCGGGTTGACGTTGTGGGGCCTAGCGTCGGCATACAGGACCATCGCGGTGATCTGCACGAACACCGCGCTCCTGGCACTGGTCGGATTGCTCGTCGCGTATGCCCTGGGCGCCCTGTTGGCGCGCAGAACCTCCCAGCGCGACATCGCAAGAGATCCGATTCCCGGCACGGGCGGGAAGGTGACATTTGCCGACCTGTATCCCGGCATGTCGCCATCGGACATAAAGACCCTCGTGTCAGAGACATGGTCGCGTCCCTTCGCCTGTGATCCCTAGGCACAATTCGGCGAGCGGGCCCGCGCGGGAAAATTTGTCAACTTCCGGCGCGCCGGTTTCAGGGATTCGATAAATCAGGCGCCATGGCCACCCATCGGGGGCACAAACATCTTCATGTTCGGCGGATCAACGCTTTTTGGATATGGGCTGTCGGACGGCCAGACGATCGCGTCACGACTTGGCGAGAGCGGATCCGCAATGAAAGCCGGCTATGCGCTCGTCGATCCATCGACGCGCGAACAGGCATCTCCGCCCGCAGAAAACTGGCTCTGGCTCGGCGGCATGCAGCGGGACATCGTTGGCCCGACCTACATCGACCACGTCCACTATGAGCCCGCCATGGCGGACCGCATCGCCGCCGAGATCGCCCGCGAACTGGTTCATCGGCAATTGCTCCGCCCGCCGGCCGGCCCGTGATCCGCGGGCGCCGGGGCCAGCGTCCCTCCCCGCGTGCCGCGTAAACGCGGGACTTGTAGCCTGTCTCACGCTGGGGTTCGGAGTGACGCCTTCAGGCATTCGTCCGGTGCTGGTTCTGGGCGCCGTTTGGATGCCATTTCGCGTGGACGAACCGGGCGCAGCGGTTAAACTCTAGGCATGGCCTCGCGGCGCTGGCTCGTCGAACTTCGCAGAGAGCTAGGCCGGATTCGGAATATCCCGTTCCCCCTGATCCGTGTCATCAGACGGTACACCGGCGCGGATTTTCGCGGCGATGCGGGCGCCGCCCTTCAATCGGCGCTCATGTCATATCCCCGCGCCATGTGCTGCGCGTTCGTGGCGG
>JAKJDA010000518.1 GCA_022706165.1 Candidatus Hydrogenedentota bacterium
AGCCTTCTCGGCAGGCGTTTTGGGCGACATAGCGCAGGCATGTTGGGCGAATGCCCAGCCGATCGCCGCGCCACCGAAACAAGGGCCCCGTTGTAGCCATGGAATGCGCGTTCCGATTTGAGATCGAAACGCGCGACCCGTCGTGCAAGGCGCGGACGGGCCGCGCGCACACCCCGCACGGCATCATCGAGACGCCGTGCTTCATGCCCGTCGGCACGCAGGCCAGCGTCAAGGCTTTGTCCCAGGAAGACCTGCGCGACATCGGCGCCTCGATCATTCTCGGCAACGCCTACCATCTCTACCTGCGTCCCGGCATGGATATTCTGGAAAAAGCAGGCGGCCTTCATCGCTTCATGAACTGGGACAGGCCCATCCTGACGGACTCCGGCGGCTTTCAAGTGTTCAGTCTGGCTTCGCTCAACAAAGTTACCGCCGAAGGCGTCGCGTTCCAGAGTCATCTCGACGGATCGCGGCATTTCTTTTCGCCCGAAAAAGCGGTGGATGTCCAAATCTCCATCGGTTCCGACATCATGATGTGTTTCGACGAATGCACCCACTACCCGGCGACGCATGACGTCGCCGCCGAATCCATGCGCATGACATGCGATTGGGCCGCCCGGTGCAAAGCGCGATGGCAGGAACGCGAGGCCAGCCAGCATGCCTTGTTCGGCATCGTGCAAGGAAGCGTCTACGAAGACCTGCGCCGGGAAAGCGCCGCGCGCCTCATCGATATCGGATTTCCCGGCTATGCCATCGGCGGCGTCAGCGTAGGAGAAAGCAAAGAGGAAATGTATCGGGTCGTGCAGACGACGGCGCCCCTGCTGCCCGAAAACTGCCCGCGCTACTTGATGGGCGTTGGGCCGCCGGAGGACTTGCTCGAAGCCATCGAACAAGGCGTGGACCTGTTCGACTGCGTGATGCCAACCCGGAATGCGCGCAACGGAGCGTTGTTCACGTCGTTTGGGCGCGTGAACATCAAAAACCAGCCGTATACGACCGATTTTGGCCCCCTTGATCCGGCATGCGGCTGTTCCGTGTGCCGCACCTATACGCGGGCCTATCTCAGCCATTTGTACCGTTCCGGGGAGATACTGGCCCTGCGCCTGAACACTTTACATAACCTGTGGTTTATGGTACACTTCTCGACCGCTGTCCGGGCGGCGATACGCGACGGGCGGTTCAGGGAGTTCAAGCAATCCTTTCTGGCGCGCTATCGGGCGGGGGAGGGTTTCGCCTATCCATCGGAGGGATGAGCCGTGGGTTTTCTAGGATTTTTGACGTGGGGAGTCGCATGGGCCCAAGAAGCGGAAAATGCGGCGGTTGGAGCCGCCGCCAGCGACGCCCTTCCACCGGCTGGGGCGCCTGAGGGGCCCGGCAATCAAATATGGATCATCATGGTGGCCTTTGTGGCCATCATGTATTTCCTGATGATCCGCCCCAATCAAAAGCGCGAGAAAGAGCGCAAGGCCATGCTGGCCTCCATCACAAAAGGCGACCGTGTGATGACGAGCGGGGGAATGTACGGAACGGTCATCGGCCTGACCGAGCAAAACATCGTGCTACGGATAAGCGAAGACCCGCCGATCAAAGCGGAATTTCTTCGAGGGGCGGTGGCGCGGGTCTTGCCGCGCGGAGAAGAAAAGAAATAAAGGGCCGGCGCGGCCTTCCTGATAAAACGGCCGATATCACCCAAACATCTGAGACGGAGCGATCATGAGAAAGCATACTCTACGCAGCATTATCTTGGCGTTGGCGGCGGTGTGGACCGTTTTCTACATCTACCCAACCTTGGGCTATGTGATAACCCGTTACGTGAATCCGGAAAAAGCGGAGCAGCTTGACAAACAATTCGAGCAGCGGACGCAGCCTGTCTCGGCGGAACCGGGCCTCTTCTCCTCCTCGGCAGAATCGATCAAGCGATGGATTCGCTTCGATCCGGAAAAACGCATCAAGCTCGGGCTCGACCTTCAAGGCGGCATCGACATGGTGCTTGGCCTCAACATGGCCGGTGTCAGCGAGGAGCGTCGCAAGGAACTCGACGATGCCAACATGGACGTCTCGGCGGTTCGCGACGCGGCCTTGCACCGCATTTGGCTGCGCGCCAGAGACAAGAGCTTCGTCGCCAAAGAGCCCGTGATTGTGCCGGTTGGCAACGATCAGATCCGCGTGCAGCTTCCAGGCGAAAAAGACGTGAAGTTGGCGAGCGAGCTCATCA
>JAKJDA010000519.1:0-1848 GCA_022706165.1 Candidatus Hydrogenedentota bacterium
GCCTGCGAGGACTACGGTCTCAAAGAGAAGGTTATGCGCTCGGTCACTCGAGCCGCAGACCCCTCGATCAATCCATTCGCCGACGCGACGAAGCGCGTGACCTCGCAGGTCATGACGAACCACGAGGTGCGCGTTGCCGCTGCGTACCAGACCAGCTCCAATTACGCGTCGAACAACTACGCCGCGCTCTCTGGCTCGGACCGATGGGACACGGCCACGGGGGATCCAATCTCCAAGGTGCTGACCATCAAGAAGTACCTCTGGCGCGGCCCCCAAGCCCGCACGGTTGCGTGGATGGGCTACGAGGTTTTCGTCAAGCTCCGCACCAATCCGTTTATCAAGGAAGCGCTCGGTTCGAGCGGTACTCCTGATGTGCCCGCAGCCGTCACGCTCAAGGGTCTCGCGTCGCTTTTCATGGTCGACGAGGTCGTGATTGGCGAGGCGTGGAAGGACACCGGCGTGGTCGGTTCGACCTCCAACGAGGCGCTGATCTGGGGCAAGTCGTTCGGCATCGCAGCCGTCGAGGCGAGCCCAACTCTCCAGTCGCTCCACTTCGCATCCTGCATGAGTTTCCAGGATCGCAAGGTGTTCACGTGGGCAGACCCTGAGCCTGGTCTCGAAGGCGCCGATTGGGTCAAGGTCACGCAGTCGAACGACATCGAATTTGTCGCCACCGACGGCGGGATTTTCCTGGCCACGGTCATCACCTGATGTCGAAGAATAGCCGAAAGCAGGAGCCGGCAGCGGCTCCCAATGACACCTCGACCCAAGCGGCCGAGACTGTCACCGAAGGCGATTCAGACGATGCCGAGTTCGACGTCGGCGCGGAGCTACAAGCGGCTCCCGTCGTCGTCGAGCCAAGCGGCCCAGTTCTCTGTGCCGTGCTGTCGAATCTCCACCACGACGGTGGAGAATATCGCCCGGGCAACATGGTCAAGCTCCAGCCTCACCAGGCCGACGAACTGTCCAAGCTCGGCATCGTAACCCGCGCATTACCTGGATTCCGCCCCTTGTCCTACTTCCTACTCGACGATCTGCGCCGAGCAGTCGGCCGTGACATCACGGTTCGATTTCTCGACGACAACGGCGACGGCGAAGAAGATGAGGAGGCGATCCAATACCTTCAAGACGCAGTGGATTCGCAGATTGAGGTACGCCTAGGGCGCCTCTATTCCGTCGACACGCTGCGCACCAATACCCCGCCAACGGTTCGCGCCATCGGCACCGATCTCGCGCTCGCGATGATGGGCGAGAGGCGTCCGGAGTTCGATGGCGCGGACGGCAAATCACAGTTCTGGATGCGCGGCAAACGTGCGACCGACCTGTTGATTTCAATCCAAAAAGGCGATGCTCGTCTCGATATCGACGCCAATCCGGCCAAGCCCGGGAACGTGTTCGGCGGCGTGCGCGTGCCGTCGTCTGCGGAGACGAAGCCTTTGGTTACCGACGGCTTCATCCGCAACGGCTCGGGTGATTTCTGATGTTCGAATTCGACTTCAGCGAACTGCTCCAGAAGGGCCGCGCGGCGGACACGTTTCTAAAAGCGGAGTCTGCTCGATCAATGGATCGGCTCGGTGACACTGTTGCCGGGCGCGTTGTTGACGGTCGGTATTTCGTCAATCGCGGGCAGGCAAAGCCAGCGATGCGCGACTCGATGCAGGTCATCAAGACCAGCGACTTCGGTCGTCGCGTGATCTCGATTGCCAGGCATGCGCGCTTCTTGGATGAGGGCACCGGGCTCTATGGGCCCAAGGGCCGTCTCATCGTTGCGAAGAAAGCCAAGGCGCTCCGGTTTGTCATCGGCGGCGCGGTGTTCTTTCGGCGCTCGGTAAAAGGCATCAAGCCTCG
>JAKJDA010000519.1:1858-2207 GCA_022706165.1 Candidatus Hydrogenedentota bacterium
AAAGAGCACGCGTTCGTCGAAGCCATGCTCCCCGACGTGCTCGAGGTCGCGGCGCGCGTCGCTATTGAGCGAGCAGGATTGTCATGACTCGCCAGCATGGCGGCGTTGTATTTCCGCTCGACGCGAGCAGCAATCTGCACGCAGCCGCGGACCCGTTTTCGTACCACGCCCTGCGGTATTTCAAGACGTGCCTGAATCACTACCTGGGCGACGCATATCGCACGGCGCTACCCAACCAAACTCGAGCCGCTTCGGGCTCCGAGGCATGCGCGGAAACGACGCACCTCGACCCCGTCGTCTGGCTCTCTCGTCGGCCGTTCAAGTTCCCACTGCTCGCGCTGTATCCGCA
>JAKJDA010000051.1:0-289 GCA_022706165.1 Candidatus Hydrogenedentota bacterium
CGTGCGCGGGAAGTATGGCGCGGACAATGTCAGCCAGATCATCACCTTTGGCCGGATGCTGGCCAAGCAGGCCATCCGCAACGTGGGCCGCGTGTTGGGCATGAGCTACGGCGATGTGGACCGCATCGCGAAATTGGTCCCGGACGAACTCAAGATAAAACTCAAGGATGCGTACGAGAAGGAGCCGGAAATCCAGCGAGCCATCAAGGAGGACCCTGCCGTCGCGCGGCTATGGGCCTTGGCGATCAAGCTCGAGGGAACGATCGGCAATTGCGGCACCCATGCGGCG
>JAKJDA010000051.1:320-12129 GCA_022706165.1 Candidatus Hydrogenedentota bacterium
CCCGCCATGTCGCGCTGTTTCAAGCTTCGGGCAGCGACACCGTCGCAACGCAGTGCGAGATGAAGGCGGTCGAGGAAGTCGGTTTGTTGAAAATGGACTTTCTTGGCTTGCGCACCCTGACGGTCGTGCACGAAGCCGCCCGGCTCGTCAAGGAAAACCGCGGCATTTACATCGACATCGACAATCTCGAACCCGATGACAAGAACACGTACGCGTTGCTGCGATCCGGCCAGACCATGGGCGTGTTCCAGTTGGAGAGTTCCGGCATGCGCGAACTGGCGCGTCGCATCGGACTCGAGAGTCTCGAGGAGGTGTGCGCGCTGATCGCGTTGTACCGGCCGGGTCCAATGGCGCTCAAGGACCAATACATCGAATGCAAACACGATCCGGGCAAGCTGAAATTCGATCATCCCTTGTTGGAGCCGATCCTGCGCGAAACCTATGGCGTCGCGTTGTACCAAGAGCAAGTGATGCAGATTGTGCAGGCGGTTGCCGGGTTCACGCTGGGCCAAGCCGATGTGTTGCGGCGCGCGATGGGCAAGAAAAAGGCCGATCTCATGGCCGAGCAGCGCGACATGTTTGTGGCGGGCGCGAAGGCTAACGGCATCGATGAGGCCACGGCCGACCTCTTGTTTCAAAAGATTGAGCAGTTTGCGGGATACGGCTTCAATAAGAGCCACAGCATGGCGTATGCTTTTGTGGCTTATCAGACGGCGTACCTCAAGGCGAACTATCCCGCCGAATTCATGGCGGCGCTGCTTACCAGCGAATCCGGCAACCTGGACAAAATCGGCGTCTACGTGGAGGAGTGCCGGAGGTTGAATATCGAGGTGTTGCCGCCCGACGTGAACGCCAGCGCCCTGGGGTTCACCGTTGAAGGCGGACGCATCCGTTTTGGAATGGGCGCCATCAAAAACGCCGGCGAGAACGCCGTGAAGGCCATTCTCGCGGAACGCCAGGACAACGGGCCTTTCAAGGACATCTTCGACTTCTGCAGCCGCCTGGATACGCGACAGGTGAACCGGCGCGTGATCGAGAGCATGAACCGGGCCGGCGCCTTCGCGAGCACGGGTTGGAACCGGCGCCAGGTGGAAGACTCGCTCGATGCCGCGCTTAGCGAGGGACAGTTGAGTCAGCGCGAGCGTGACGCTGGCCAGACTTCGCTTTTCGATCTTGTCGCGAGTGACGCCCCCGAGGCGGTTACGATGCATCAGAAGCCGGACCTTCCCGAATGGC
This sequence comes from Candidatus Hydrogenedentota bacterium, assembly GCA_022706165.1. Lineage (GTDB taxonomy): Bacteria > Hydrogenedentota > Hydrogenedentia > Hydrogenedentales > SLHB01 > JAKJDA01. Next base: position 1,557 of record JAKJDA010000051.1, read on the forward strand.
CCGAGAACGAGTTGCTGGCCTTCGAGAAGGAGATGCTCGGGCTCTACGTCAGCAGTCATCCTCTGGCGAAATGCGCCAAGATTCTTCAGCGCTTCACCAACGTCAGCATCGCCGACCTGCCCGATTTGCGGGAAAACCAGGAGGTGCAGCTGGGAGGGCTCATCGCCGCTGTCAAGCACTACACCACCCAACGCGGGAAAAAAATGGCTTTCGTCACGCTCGAAACCCTCGAAGGATCGTGTGAAATCACCGTTTTCAACGATATTTACGAGCAACGGGCCGGGCTGCTTGTTCCGGACGCCATCGTGATGGCGCCGTCAAAGGCTACCCGGCGCAACGGCGAGATATCGTTGCTGGCCATCGATATCGTTTCCTTGGAGGAGGCCGAGTCCACGTTGAGCAAGGCCGCCCATGCGCTCATCGATCTCAGGACGGTCGACGATGCGACGTTGGTGCAGTTGGCCGAAGTGTTCGGTTCCGAACCCGGAAAATGCGACGTTTATCTCCATTGCACGGCAGAGAATGGGGACGTGGTCACTGTGCTGGCGACGTCCGTCTGCCGAGTCAATCCCGTTCCTGCGTTGCGGGACCGCGTGCAAGCCCTTTTGGGGCCGGATGCGTTCTGGTTTTCCGGCGGAAACGGGATCCCCCGCATGGGCGTCTGAGTATCCGGACAGCGTGTGAAAGAACGGACATTATTTCTTGACGGAATATTGGATGACACATATAATTCACTGTAATAAGAGGACTCGGTGTGGCGGCGCGTTTGTGCAGCCATGCCAGGAGGCGTGATGTCCACGGAATTTTCGACAGACCTGACTGCTCCTCGGCGCTTCGTGCGGCATGCGGCATCTCCCCAGATGCGGTTGAATGTATCCCGTTTGGTGCGCCTTAGGACGGCGTTCATGGTCACGATATTCCTTGTTCTCGCGATTCCTGGGGCGTTGCTGTTGTTTTTTCTGATGCCGGTCGAGTACCAGGCGTCGGCCACGCTTCAGTTTCTCGCGAAGACGCCCAAGATTCTGTATGACGATTCGCCGCGCCGTTTGTCGGCCAATTACGAGAAGTACGTTGCGACGCAGGTTGGCTTGATTGGCGGCCCCGCCGTGCTGCAGCGGACGCTCGAGCAGCCTGAAATACGCAAGATTTCCTGGCTGGCCGATCAAAAGGATCCGCTGGACACGCTGAGGCGAAAGTTGTATGTGGTCAACCAGCGGAACACGGAGCTGGTCATGGTCCGCTTCAGCGCTCCGGAGCGCGCCGTTGCCCAGCGCATTCTTGACACCATCATCGATCAATACGTTCTGCTGGCCACCGACCACGCCAAAACTTCCGGCAGCGAGCGTCTCGGTCAATTGCAGAAAATGAGCAAGGAAACCCTGGACGAGATGGATCGTCACCGGAATCGTCTGACGGCCCTGTACAAAGATTTGGGCGTTGGCGTCGAAGGACTTGGGAGCGGCCAGGTGAGCGACATGGTCGTCTGGCATCAGAGCCTTGGGCGCGCCACCGCGGATCGAAGCACTTTCGAGGCGCAGGTCCGCGTGCTCGAAGATATGGCCCAGGACCTGCGGGACTGGGTGGGCCGGTTCCAGAAAGCGCCCGACAAGCCTATCTATGCCTATGACATCGAGGCGATGGCCGCCGCCGATCCTGCCGTGTTGGCGCTTCAGGGACAGCTGCTGGTTTCCGAACAGAACACGGGCGTGCTGGAGCGTCTGTATAACGCCGTGGCGCCGCAGCGGTTGGTGCAGCAGGAGGCGCATGACTCGCTGAACGTCCGTCTGCGGGAGACGTTGCAGAATGCGCGCGCGCGCGCCCTTCAATCGATCATCGAGAAGACTGACATTCGCTTGCATGAAGCCCGGAATCGGGTTGAGGACGCCAAGCAGCGCGAGTCTGAATTTCAGACCTATATCAGCGAGCGCACCCAGCAGTTGGTTCGGGCCAGCAAACAACAAATCGAGATAGAAGACATCCAGACCCGCCTAGCGGACACGCAATCCAGGTTGAAGCAGATCGAAGAGCGCATTTATGCCATCGACGTCGAAAGCAACGCGCCGGCCAGTTTTCAAGTGGCGTCGCGTCCGACTGTTTCTGACGAGCCGCTTGCCGGCAAGCGGACTCAGTACATCCTTCTGGCCGTGCTGGGGTCTCTTCTGGCGGGCGTGAGCGCGGGGGCATGGCGAGAAATTGCGGATCAACGGGTGCGCGACGCCCGGGATATCGCTGCGTTGACTCCTCTTCAGGTGTTGGCTTCGATTCCCGATGCGTGCGAGGAAAACGCTTCGATTCCGAAGGACGCGCCCGTGTTGCTGCTCCATCGCCCTGATTCGATGCTGGCGGACGAGGTGCGCCGGGTGATGACGCGCATCGTTTATCCTCCCGAGGGAGCGGGGGAACTGCGCATGTGCATGGTGGCCAGTCCCGGACGTCAGGATGGGCGCACCTCGGTGGCGTGCAGTCTGGCGGTTGCATTGGGCCAGGCGAACCGCAGGGTGTTGGTGGTTGATTTGTGTTCCCGCGCGCCCCGCGTCGAGCGGATGTTTGGGCTGGATCCCGCGGAAGGGTTGGGGGAGATTCTCATTGAGGGGGCCGATCCCCATCCGTTTCAGCGCGCCACGCCATGCCGCAATGTCTGGGTGATCGGCCCAGGACATCACGGATCGGCCCTGGTGAACAAACTCGCGTCGCGTGAGGTGATGGGCCTGTTCGAACAAATGGAGCAGGATTATGACCATATTCTGCTCGATCCGCCTCCGGCGTTGTTGATGTCCGAGACAAAGTTGTTGGCCCCCGTGGTGGACGGCGTCTTGATGGTGGTGGCCGTCGATCGAACGACCTTGGGCATGGCGGGGCGTTGTCTCCAGGGACTGTACGAGGTGGGGGCCAATGTCGTGGGCATTGTGCTGAATCGCGTACGCACGCCCAGACACATTCGTGAATCGCGCTCGATGGAGGCCCCTGTGCCGCCTCGACCGTCCCAGCCCGAGCGCGATGCGAGTCAGCAAGCGTGACGGAAGCCCTTCATGCCAAAGGGCGCGGTCGCTGAAAGGGTTGGCGCCGCAATAGTCTTAATATTTGTCGTGGAATACGATGGAGGCGCACAAGAGTTATGGCCAGCGCGAAGTGGGTCAGACCGGTTATCGGCGGCGTCGTAGTAGTGGTTGTCGTGGCGGGAGTAGGGTTCGGGGCGTATTCGCTGTTTCAACATCACCGTCAACGGGAGTATTTGGGCACGGCGAACGCGGCTTTTGAACAGGGAGAATGGCGGGAAGCGAAGAAATATTATGAGTATTACCTGACCAAGCATCCGGACGATGTCAACGTTCTCCTGCAATACGGCGAGGTGGGTTTGCGCCGTTTGGACAATCGCGAGGCTGCGCTTCGGCAGGCGGCGCAGGCCTTCATCCTCATTGCTCGTCTACAACCGGACAATGTCGAGATTCAGGACAAAGTGCTTGAAATCCAAGAACGGGCCCACGCCTACAGCGATCTCGAGTATTATGCGGACCTGTTTTTGCGCAAGCGTCCCGACGATTCCCGTCTGCTGAATCTGCGCGCCATGGCGCTCGATCGGGCCGCGCGGCGCGACGAAGCCATTGACGCGTACCGCGAACTCATCGACAAGGGAATCGCCGAGCCGCAGGTCTATGCGGACCTTGCCATTCTCCTGACCGAGCGACGGCTGGACGATCAGGCGAAAGGCGTTCTCGCGAAGGCCCTTGAGCAGCACCCTGAAAATGGAGCCGTGCGCGCGCAACGCGCCCGGTTCTATCTGCACGCGCGCCGTGTGGAGGACGCGTCGCAAGAAATCGTCGAGGCCCTCAAGTTGGCTCCGGACGATCCCACTGTATTGCTCGTCGCCATGCGCGTCGCCATCACCCAAAAAGATTGGGACGCCGCTGCGCAGTATGGCGCGCGATTGATCGCGGAATATCCCGGCGAAGAGGATGCGCCCGGTCTTTTGGCCCGGGTCTACGCCCAGCAAGGTCACGGCGACAAGGCGGTCGAATTGCTCAACGGACTCGATCCCTATGTCAATGCGGACAATCCGGAAAACATGGTGATTCTGTTCGATGTCCATCTCGCTGCGGGACGCATCGGCGAGGCTCGGGAAGTGTCGGAGGTTTTTGCCAAGACGCACCCGAACAATTCGGCGATTCAGGATTACCTCAAGGCTCGATTGGCCTTGGCGGACAATAATGTCAAGGAGGCCATAACGCTTCTCGACTCCGTTGTCGTACGGATGCCGACGTTTGGTCCGGCGCATATCCATTTGGGGGTGGCGTACTTGCAGGCGGGTCAGTCGGAACAGGCGCGACAGTCTCTGGAATCGTATTTGCGTTCGAATCCGGACGATCCGATGGCGCGGGCGCTTTTGGACCGCATCCTGAGTCCTCCGAAAAGTTTGGAGGACTTGCTGGCTGGCGCCAAGACTCTGCGCGATAGCGACGCTGCGACCCCGACGCTGCTGGTTGCGGCGGCCATGCAAACGTACGAAGCGGCCAAGCGGCTCGGGCGCGTTTCCGAGTGTTTGACCGAGATTCGCGATCTTCTCGAATCGGCCATTCGGCGCGATCCCAAGATCGCGCAGGCCTACCGGGCGCTGTGTCAGGTGTTTGTGGATATGAAGGATTTTGAAGCCGCCCACCGGATTCTGGAAGAGGCGGCAGCGGCAGGTTTGCCCGAGAAAGATATCTTGTGGCCGCGCGCCGCCGTGGCCTTGGCGCAGGAAAATGGAGCCGAGGCGCGTTCTTTGTGTGAGAAGGACCTGGCGCGTCCTGATGTTACTGCGGAGGAGATCGTCCGGTGGGGCGGTCTGTTCGCCTCGCGAGGCCAAACGGAGGCGGCTCTCGAGATTCTGGCGCGGGAGATGGCGCGGCGCCAAGGCGAGGACAAACGGGTGTTGGCTCTGGAACGTGTGCTTATGACGGCGCGTCTCAAAGACCCCGAACAGGCCGTGGAACTGGTTAAGGAGTTGGAGGCATCTGGCATAGGGGGCCTGAACGAGGGCAAGCTGGTTATCGCCCAGGAAATGGTGCGACGAAACCTGCCGGATTTCGCCGCGAAGGCCAAGGCGCTGGTGCAGGCCGTGCGCCAGTCGGACCCCGCCAGCTTGCAAGCTCAAGCGCTTGACGCCCAACTCATGCTGCTGCAGACGCCGCCGGATTTTGATGGCGCGCGCAAGGAATTCACGTCTGTCTTGGCGACGGACGCCGCCAACGAGTCTGCGCTGTTGGGCATGGCGCACGCCGCCATGTTGCAGCGCGATTTCCAGGGCGCGGTGGACTGGTCGCGCAAGGCGTTGAGCGCCTCGCCCCGATCGATTCGCGCCGTCGTTCAGCAGGCCGACGCCCTCATGTCGCTCCGCCAGTATGAGGAAGCGGAACGTCTTCTGAAGCAGGCATTGACTGCGGATCCCGAGAATCCGCTCGTTATGGAGATGATGATCAACGCCTATCTTGAGATGAACCGTCCCGAAGACGCCCAATCCGTTTTTGAAAAACTGAAGACGGCCAATCCGTCGGGATCGAGAAATGATACGGCCGTGCAGCATATCGAGGCGCGTCTTCTGGCGGCGCGTGGGACTCCCGAAGAAGCCGAAAAGGCGATCCGGGCGAGACTGGCCGCGGATCCCGGCAATCTGGTTTTGATGCGGGACTTGGCCCTCACGCTGGAGCAGTTGGGGAAAAAGAAAGAGGCCGAGGAAATGCTGGTCGACTATGCCGAGGCCCATAAGGAAAAACCGGAAGCGTGGGCGACATTGGCCCAGTTCTATGCGCGGCGCAACACCCCGGAATACCTGGGGAAGGCTTCTTCGGCATTGACCCGGGCGTTGTTGGCCTCTCCCAACGATGCGCAGGCCCTGCGCGAGATGGTCGATCTGCAGATGCGCCGGGGCGACACGGTTTCGGCGAACACGTTGTGCGATCGCTACCTTGCGCTGCATCCCGACGATCCGGTGATGTTGTTTCGAAAAGCTTCGCTTTTGGGCCAGCGCAACGAGGAATTGCCGAGGGCGCTGTCGTTGATAGAACGCGCTCTTCAGTTGGACGCGAAGCCGGAATATGGGGTGTTGCGTGGGTTGCTGCGGGTGGCGTCGCGTGATTATGCGCAGGGCATTCAAGACCTGGAGCCGGCGGCGCGCGACGGTAAAGCTTCTGGTTTGGTGGACGCGGCGCTTGCAGAGGCATATGCCGCGACCGGGGATGCCCGGACGGCCCGGAAGTGGTTGGATTCGGCGACCGAAAAGTCCCAGAATGGAGACAGCGTAAGCGTCGCCCGGCTGAATGCCGTCCGAAACATGCTGGGGAAATGACGGAAATGCTGCGCCGCCCCCCGCGTCTCGGTGCGCGATCTCTTGATGGATGGGGCAAACCGTTTGAAAAAGAGGTGCGAAATGAGCGATGACTTCCCTCATGCCGGCAAGACTTCCGGGGAGACGCCTCCTGGATCAGCGGTCGAAGAACGGCACGGCTTGTCTCCCGCGATGTGGGGCGCGCTGGCGGTCTTGACGGCCGTGCTGGTCGTCATGTACTGGGGGACCGGCAAGCAACTGGAAGACGTCTGGACGTTGGTGGATTCGTACTACACCCACGGTTTTCTGGTTCCTTTTGTCAGTCTTTACTTTGTTTGGCGCAATCGCAAGGCGTTTTTCGAGGCCCCGCAGGCGCCTTCGGCATGGGGGTTTGTTTGGATCGTCGCCGCTTCCTTGTTGTTGCTGGTGGGTTCTTTTTTGGGATTTCGGGTGTTGGGTCAATTCTCAATCGCCGTTACGCTGACGGGCGTGTCCCTCGCGTTGTTTGGCGTGAAACGCACGCGGGCCATTTGGTTTCCGTTGGCTTTTTTGTTGTTCATGGTTCCCATACCGCCGTCGCTCACCCAAAGCATCTCGTTGCACACCAAGATCATCGCGACGCAGTGCGCGGTCTGGTTGGCCAATTTGATGTTTTTGCCGATGGTGCGCGAGGGGTCGTACATTCACTTTGGTCAGGACAAGTTGTTGGTGGGGGAGGTGTGCGGCGGATTGCGATCCATGATTGCCCTGCTCGCGCTTGGCGCGATCATGGCCTACATTAGCCAGACGCGAACGTGGTCTCGTGTCCTGCTTCTGTTGCTTTCCATTCCCGTGGCCATTCTGTCCAACGTTTTTCGTATTTTTCTGCTTTGTCTGGTCGGGTATGTATGGGGGAGTTCCGTTGCGGGAGGAAGGTTCCATGACATTTCCGGCGTGCTCATTTACGTGGTCGCTTTTCTGATGTTTTTTGCGATAGACGCACAATTCCGTCGTTTTTTCGCAGTTCGCCCTTCTGTTTCGGAGGATGCGGCCTCCGCGTCTCCTCCGCCTCGCCCCGGGACGGTTGCGCGGCATTTCGCGGTCGCTCTGGGTCTTTTGCTTGCGACGACGGCCGCGAACGAATCGATCGCCCACGCGCAGGCGAAGTCCGTGCGTGATATGAAGACGCGGAAGGCGCTGGATATTCCCAGTCGCATCGCGGGATACGAACAGTTTGGAACCGATGCGGCCATTGAGAAGCATGTGCGCGATCTGCTCGAAACCAGCGACATTCTCATTCGCAACTACGGTTCCCGCATGGGAATGGTCCAGTTGACCATTGTGTACGCCGGCACCACGCGCCGCAGTCTGCATTTCCCCGAGGTTTGTCTCGTGGGCGCCGGTTGGGAAATACGCGAGCAGACCAGCACGGATGTCGGCCTCATGTTCACGGCGCGTCGGTTGGTGCTCGTCAAGGGCAACCACCGCGAGGCCGTGCTTTACTGGTTCAAGACGGGCGATACGCTCACGGGGAATTATTTTCTGAACGCGTGGTATTGGGTAAAAGACCAAGCCAGCTTTGGTTCCTCCACCTCCGCGATGATCAAGGTCGCGACGCCGGTTGGTCCGGCCGGCGAAGAGGCGGCCTTCGAGCTGTTGGAGGACTTTTCGATGAAATTCGCTCCCATTTTGTTGGAGCGCGTTCCGTAATTTCTATCTGGAGACTTGTCCATGAAAGCAGGCCGTCATTTGTTTTTTGCCGGGTCAGGCGCTCTTTTTGCGCTGTTTTTTCTAGCGTGCCTGGGGGGGTGCACGGAAAGACGCAGCGAGCAATACCGGCAGCAGGGCGACACGTATTTGCGGATTGAGCGTCTGGCCGAGGCCGAAAGTCAGTATCGGCGCGCGTTGGAGGCGGACTCCAAGAATGCGATGGCGCGGTTGGGGCTTGCCCGGACATTGCTGCGCGCGAAACGCGTGGAAGAGGCCATGCAGGCGTATGCGGAAGCGGCGGATATTTCGCCTGTTTTGGCGCAGGCGTATGTGGAACCGGCCTATTTTCTTTTGCGCGCCGGAAATGTTCCGGAGGCCGAGGCGCTCGCGCAGCGGCTTTCCGCGGCCAGTCTCGAAGAGGGCGGCGTCTTGTTGGCGTATATTCAGCGGGAATCGGGGCATGCCGAGAAGGCAGTCGAGACGTTGGAGCGTCTGAAGGAGCAATTTCCGAAGAGCATGTCGGTGGCCGTAAATCTTGGGGCGGCCTATTTGGCCGCCGGGCAGCCCGCCAGGACCGAGGAGGTAATCAAAGAGGCCCTTCAAAAAATTGACGCGAATTCCTTGGCGGCGCGCATGACGCTGGTTGACGCGTACCAGGCGCAGGGGAAGCTTCCGGAAATCATTGCAGAGTTGGAACCCGTCGTGGAGAAGCAGAAAGCGGCTGTCGCGGCCAATCCCAGCGATGAAGCCGCTGAAAGGGTTCTTTCCGACACGCAATTGACTCTTGCGCGCAGTCTGCTGGACAGCGGGCGGTTTGCGGAGAGCGAGACCTTGGCGCGGGTTGTTCTCGCGGCGCATCCCGATTCGGGGTGGGCGAATTTCATTGTGGGTTCGTGCTTGCTGGCGGCGGGTTCGTATGGCGACGCGCTTCCGTATTTGCAGACGGCCGAGCACGCTTTGCCCCAGCAGGCGTCGGTCGCGCAGAAAATCGCTCAGCTTCGCGCGCACGACAAAGCTTCGGCGAATGTTCCGGCCGGCTCCGAGCCGACGACGTCGCGGCCCGAGATTCTGCCTCCGAACACCGCCCTTGCCCTTCAACGGTCGTGGCGGGAACTGTGGAGCATGGCGAATCTGGAGCGTTTGGCGATCGAACGCGATCGTTTTTTGGCCAAGCCGGAGCCCAATCTTCTGGAGACGATCTCGTTGGCGGCGTTGTTTACGGGCAACAAGGCGTTGGCGTTGGAGCTGGCGGGAAGACTGCCGGCCGATTCGCCGTTTCATGCCTTTTACGACGCGCTGGAGAGCAGGGATTTCAAGGCGTTGATTGGCGTGTTCGATCAATGGAAAGAGAGCGATTTGGAGCGCAAGGTGTTGCGCGAGAATGCCAAGGGATGGGCTTTGGCCATGTGCGGCGCGCGCATGCAGGCTTTTGCCGTTTATTCGCAATGTCTCGCTAATTTTCCGAACAACAGCGTTCCGTTTCGCAATCTTGCGTATATATACGAGGCCGCCGGCATGCCGGAGTACGCCATGCGCTGTCTCGAAAAGCTGATCGCCCTTCATCCGGATGGGATGGAAGCCCGAAGGAAATTGTTTGAGTTGATGATCGAGTCGGGCAGATTTCAGGAGGCGCGCGTATTTGCGGAATCTACGTATACGTCGTTTCCAAACGACAAGGAGGCGTTGATCGATCTCGCTTCGGCGTATCAAAAGACCTTGCAACCGGAGCTGGCGGTCGAGGCGCTCTCGCGCGGCATTCAGGCGTATCCGGGGGATTCTGCGTTCCAGTTGCGTCTTGTCATGGCGCTTGCGCAGGTTGGCAACCTTAACGCTGCTCAGGAATTGCTCGACCATATCCGCATGCTTCCGGAGAACAAGGTTTCGATCGCCGTCATGGCTGGCGCCTTGCGCGCCTTGCGCGGGGAGTGGCAGGAATCGGCGAAGGCCTTGGGCGTTTTAACGTCCGAGGAGCGGGATATGTCCGCTCGGATGTTGTACGCGGCCGCCTTGTTGAGCACGGACCGGGCCGAGGAAGCCCGGATCGAGTTGACGGCCATTCCAGAGGAAGCGCCGCTTGCGCGGTCGGCGTTGTACGCAGCGCTTGTCCGCTCGTTGCGCGGAGACGCGGCGGCAGGAAGCGACGAGGCGGATGTGTTGGCGCGGAGTCTTTCCAGCGCGCCGGCGGTGCGGGCGCAGTGCGCGGCGGCGATGGCCTATACGATGCTTGGTTTGTACGGCCCCGCTTATGCGTCCTTAGATGCCGTTGCCCGGGAGATCGATCCCACGCCAGCCTTGATGGGGATGCTGTTCGATCTCGTTGCGCGCGGCGGCGCGGGGAGCGATATTTTGCCGCAGGCGTTGGCATTGGCCGATCGGCATGCCGACGCTGTGCATGCTTGGTTGGGTCTTGCCCGAATCTGTGCGCGGCTTGGAAATGCCGAGGAGGAAAAGAAAGCTCTTGATCGCGCCATGCAACTTGCTCCGGACCATGCTGCGGCGTTGATCCAGCTTTCGGCGTATTGGGAGCGGCGCGGAGATATCCACGAGGCGGGCCGTATCTATCGACGCTTGTCCGAGCTTTTG
>JAKJDA010000520.1 GCA_022706165.1 Candidatus Hydrogenedentota bacterium
GATCTGAGCCGCCCTACTCGGTCACCTTGCGTCGCATCATTGCGATGTACTTGCGTTTGCGCGGGACGCCGGCGTGCTTGAACGCGCAGCGCTTGAGGAACAGGTGCAGAGTCTCGCCCGTTCTCACCGCGAAATAGTCGAGCACCTGGTAACTGTCCGGAGAGACGTACGCCGTGCGCGGACCGTCGGGTGCGGGAATCACGTCGTCGCACAGGAGCTGCCCCCCGTCGCGGCACAGGTGATGCGCCGCCGCCAGGTCCCACGCAACCTCCGGATAGAGGTGGCCACCGTCCACCCAGATCAGATCGAACGGCCCCCTCACGCGATCCAGGAGGAAAGCCGAATTGAACTGGCGGAAGCGGATGTTCGGTGCCGCCAGGTTCGCGTCGCGCCTGGCGACGAAGCTGCGGTATGCGTCGTCGACCTCGCGCTTGTAGGTGCTGCGCAGGATGGGGTCGCTCTCCGGGAGATCGACCGTGGTGATTTCGGCCGCCGGGAACAGCCGCGCGAGGATCGCGGTGAACTGCCCGTCGAAGGTGCCGATCTCGAGGATCCGCGCGGTCTCCGGAAAGGCATCGCTCAGGCAGGCAAACACCAGCCAGTGCACTGAATCCTTGCCGAAGTCGAACGGCCTGCCATGCGTCTCGCGCAGCACGTTGTTCAGGGTCTGCAGGCCCGCCGCGCAATCCAGGCCCGCGGCCCCGATCGCGGCGCGAACTGCTGCCTCCTCGCCTTGCTGGGAGAACGCAGCACCATAGCGCAGGCGCGCCAGCGCCTCGCGCACCTTCTTCATCAGGCGGCCATTACCCGGCATATTCCTCTCCATCGCATCGTTGACGCCAATTGGCGCCGGTACCATTGTCGATCGGCACTGGCGGGAGCAGCGTCGTGCACAGCCACTCGACGAATTCTCGCGATTTCATCGACGCAATGTCCAGAACGATGCCGCCGGCGCCGAAAGGAAGCCGTCACATCGCACGGACGCCTGCATTCGTCGCGAACCGGGAACGGCAGGAGCAGCAACGGGACCGTGCGTCAGAACGATCTGTCGACCCTGTAGCGGCCCATGAAACGCCCCAGAAACCTCCGCTTCCTGAACCTGGCGAGCACCGAGGCCGCCAACTCACGTTTGCTGCGGGACAGCATCCCGCGGGCATGCGCCTCGCTCATCAGCAACCGGGCGAGATCATCCCGCTCGTACGAGAGATAGACGCAGAATGCTCGGATGATCTTGTCCTCTGACATCTGCGCGGCGCCCAGCAGATTCTCCGGTGCCCTGAGATAGAGTGCGTCGGCGAAGACCAGTTGTCCCGGACTGACGTTGCGCTTGGGACATCCGTCGCGCCTCCAGAAGCGCTTTCTTATGTCGAAGAGCTCCAGCCCCTTCTCCCGCGCGAATGCATCCACCTCGCCGAAAAGCGGCTGTCCCGTATAGACCGCGGAAAACTCTACCTCTACCTCGATCCCGACGGCCGCATGCAGATATTCGTCGCTCCCCTTGAGGATCATCAACTCGGAGCCCTGGGTATCGAGCTTCATGAAGTCGATGTCGGAAATCCCGTTCAGCTTCAACTGATTGCAGAGGGTATCCGCCTGCAGCCGGACGGTCTTCGCAATGTCGAAGCGCTCCACTTTCCGGAACTTCTTCAGGTATTCGAAATTGGGCACGAACAGCGACGAAAGCTCCTGCTTGACACACAGGTGGAGGTCCAGGCTCCGCGGAACGTCCGCGAGTGCCGCCTGCAGAACCACGAGGTTCGGAGCACTCTGGTTCTTCAAGCGCTGGAATTCGCGCGGATCCGGCTCGAACAGGATCGCCCTGTATTCGGTGGTGATTCGATCCCACCGCGGATCCAGCCCTCCGCTGGCACCTACGTCGACAAGAACCAGTGGATTGTCCCGCAGCAGCACATTTCCAATCATTTGCAACGAATTCCGACAAAGTATGCGCGAACCACCGGAGTTGAAGGGTTCGCGGCGAGCGGGTAAAGAATCCATTGTAGTAGCAGCGTCCAGAAATATTGCACGCAATACGACACCCCTATCGGGCAGCCAACCCCCTCACGCGCTGACAAACAGCTTCTCCTTGAGCGCCACCAGCTGGTCGCGCACCCGCGCCGCTTCCTCGAACTCCAGGTTCTTCGCATGCTGGTACATACGCTCCTCGAGGCGCGCGATCTCGCGGTGGACCTCGGCCGGTC
>JAKJDA010000521.1:0-1867 GCA_022706165.1 Candidatus Hydrogenedentota bacterium
CGTGGTGGGGTGGGGACTCTGCCACGGCGGATAGGGGACAGACCCCAAGAAAGGTGGGAGTTTTGAGTGCGGGAGTGCGTGAGTTGCTTGTGGGATGGGCGACGGCGTTGGGCTGAGGTCGCGCTTTACGGAAGGCGGGGAATGATGGGAACGTTGGGGGCTGGCTCGGATAGGACGGGAGACGAGAGACACGAGACGAGAGGGGCTGTGCGTGGTGCGCCGGTAATTCGTAAATTGCCCGCTTTATCGTTGTTGTTGGGTTTTCCCGGGCGGGTGCATTGCCGCGGTTGAATCCTGTTTGGTTATTTGAGGCAGCATTTTTTGTATTTTTTGCCGCTGCCGCAGGGGCATGGGTCGTTTCGGCCTGTTTTATATAAGCCGAGTTGCGGGAGGGGGTTGTTTTTGTAAGCGGGCATGCTGCCCAATTTGTCAAGTTGGTCGTAGATGCTGAAGATGTCGTCGATTGTTTTGATATCGCTTGGATCCCGCGTCGCGGCGATGATCTGCGCATCGGTGTAGTCGCCTAGAATTATCTCTTCAACAAGCCCGGCTTCGTACAGTTCGTAGACAAGCGGCGAGACGGGATTCGGCGATGTTTCCACGTAGTCCAAAATCGCAAAAGCCACCAATTCGGGGTCTTCGATCGGGTCGGCGTCGAGAAAGTGCTGGAAGATGGTGTCGAACAGTTGTTGTACGCCGCGCGTCCGCTCCGGATAATTCTGCGCAATCCGCTTTAGTGCGGTCGTGGCCGCGACCCTTATATACATCGATGCGTTCGATTCGACGGCGAATGCCGCCAGCTCCTCTTCGCGCCCGCGTCCACATCGGGCGATGATGTTGTCGAGCGTCTCCGTGATGTGGGTGCCAAGCCAAAAGTCTGTAAACTTCCGGTTGGTGCACCGCCCCGGGATTTCCGTCGAAATAAACGACATCACCAAATCAAACGCCCGCGGGCTGTCGATTTCCTGGAGCAGGAACAATGCGTGAAGCGGAAAGCCCGTGTGGCTCAAGTTCAGGAAGTCCTCCGGGGCTTTTCTCCGTTTCGCAAACTGCGCGTAGCGTTCCTTCGCGTCTTCGAGCATGGCCGCCAGGTCGTCGAGCATCGTCTCGCGCGGCAGTGCGAGGATGCGGCGCAGGATGTTCCGGTCGATCTCCCATCCGCTTTCATACAGGTGGCGGATTTCGTCGGGGTGGTTGAATTTCGGTGCGCCTTCGAATATGTTGCAAAGTGTTGTGTTTTGTGTTGCCATGTTGCGTATGATACCGCGTCCGGGCGGCTGCGCCAACGAAAAACGCGACTATTTTTCGGTTGGGACGACTATGCCGCGGATTATGAGGTTTTGGCAGAATGCGAAGACGAGGAATGTGGGGAGCGCGGCGATCACTATGGATGCGTAGACGACGGCGCCGTGCGACTGGCTCTGCAGCTGGAATATCCAGACCATGATGGTCCACATGGACTGGTCTGGTATTATTATCAGCGCCATCATGAAGGCGCTGTATGCGCTTGTGAATGCGTTCAGCGCTATCACCGCGAGGATGGGTTTTGACAGGGTGATGGTGAGCGTCCAGAATTTTGTCCATTCGCCGGCCCCGTCGAGTTCGGCAGCTTCGTATAGTTCTTTCGGCATCGAGTCGAAGAAGCCTTTCAGGAGGAAGATGAAATATCCGTTGGCGGCGCCGGGCAGGATGAGCGCGGCGAATGTGTTCAGCAGGCTGACCGTGCATTTGCCCGGGCCGAGTGCGAGCGGGACGAGCACGCCGCCCATGACGAGTGCGGACAGGAGCGACACGAGGGCGACGCGCCCGGGTTTCCATTTTGGCGCGATGCGCGTGAGCAGCAGGTAGACGGCGATCATGGCGGCGG
>JAKJDA010000521.1:1892-2183 GCA_022706165.1 Candidatus Hydrogenedentota bacterium
CCCGCCAGCGGCCAGAGCGGGAAGCGCTTCATGAGGATGAATGCGGGGATCATCGACACTTCGCCGGGGAACGCCATTGTGGCCATGCAGAACAGCAGTATTTTGTACGTCCCCGCGAGTTTGAAGCGCGAGAGCGCGTATGCGGCAAGCGGGTTGACGATGACGGCCGTGGCTATGGCGAGCAGGCAGTATATGATGGTGTTGACGATGCCGTTGCCATGTAGCGCGATGTAGTCGATGACGTGCAGGTAGTTGCGTTTTGTGAATTCCCGGCGGAGGGCGCGCTTGGAC
>JAKJDA010000522.1 GCA_022706165.1 Candidatus Hydrogenedentota bacterium
TTTGCTGTATCCGCACCTCAAGGCCATAGAGGAGGAGGGGGGAGTGCCGGCAAACGTGACTATCGCCATGGGGCGCGCACCCGGCGACACGACCACAAACGAGCTGTCCATGACGATTCTCGGCCTCAATTGCTCCATGTACTGCAATGGCGTGGCGAAGCTGCACGGAATCGTGGAGCGCGACATGTGGAAGCATCTCTGGCCAACGTTCCCGTTGGAGGAAGTCCCCATCGGCCATGTCACAAATGGTGTCCATGTTCCCACTTGGATATCTTCAGACAACAACATACTATACGCAAACGTGCTCGGCCCGGATTGGGAGCGCAGCCTGTTGACGCAGAACCAGGTTGACCGCATCGACCACATACGCGACGAAGACCTATGGCGCGTTCACGAGGCCGCTCGCGCACACCTCATACGCGTAGCCCGCGAGCATCTCGAACGCTGCCGCATGAAGCGCAATGCCCCGTTCGAGGAAGTTTCGTCCGCACGGAACATCCTCGACAAGGACGCGCTGACGATAGGCTTCGCGCGCAGGTTCGCCACGTACAAGCGGGCGACGTTGCTGCTCTCCGATCCCGACCGCCTAAAGCGCATCCTCACAAATCCGGCGCGCCCCGTGCAGATAATCTTCGCAGGCAAAGCGCATCCGGCCGACGGCGAGGGCAAGCGCTTCATACAGCGCGTCATCGAATTCGCAAAGGATCCGGACGTCAGGGGGCGTATCGTGTTCCTCGAGAACTACAACATACACATAGCCCGCAGAATGGTGCGCGGCGTGGACGTTTGGCTCAACACACCGCGTCGCCCCAACGAGGCGTCCGGCACGTCCGGCATGAAAGCCTGCATAAACGGCGCAATACACGTTTCGTCCCTCGACGGCTGGTGGCCAGAGGGCTACAGCGAGAAGTGCGGATGGGCGATCGGCGACGGAGCGGAATACGATGACGCAACGATGCAGGACAACCTCGATGCGCAAGCCCTCTACAACCTCCTCGAGAGCGAAATCGTCCCGACGTTCTACGACAGGCCGTTCGGGGAAATCCCGTTGCGCTGGGTGGCCATGATGAAGGAGTCGATCAAGATGAGCCTGCACAGGTTCTCGAGCACTCGCATGGTCTCCGATTATATAACGGAGTCGTACAAACCCGCGCTTAAGGACTATGAGAAGCTCACCGCCGATGATTTCGCGGCCGTGCATCTCGAAGTGGCCGCACAAAAGAGCCTGCTCTCCAAATGGGGCGCGGTCGGCATCCAGTTCCCCGTCACAAGCAGGGAACTCGCGAAGAATTTCGTGGGCGATGAATTTGAGGCGAGCGTCGAAGTCAAACTCGGCGATATCCAGCCAAATGATGTCGTCGTGGAATTTTTCATCGGCGTGCTTGATTCCCATTCCAATCTCCAGTCGGGGAATGGCGTGGAGATGAAACTCGCCGGGGACCTGAAAGACGGGAAGTATCTATACAAGCAGAAAATCAAGTGCTCCCAAGTCGGGACGTTTGGTTTTTCCGCAAGGGTGATGCCCAAGGACGTTAAGCTCCGCAATGAAATGCCGGGCTACATGGTCTGGGCGTCAAGCCGCGGATAGGCGTGTTTTCCGGCCGCGTGGCAGTGTCCGCACACTGCCACTGCGGGGCCTTGCGCCCTCGGCGTGTAAGTCTGCGGTGTAACAAGCATAAAGGAGGCACATCATGTGTGCAAGAGCGTCTTCAACCTGGGATAGATCCAAAAGCAAACCGCGCATCCTCATCGTTACGCCCGAGATAACATACCTGCCACCGGGGCTCGGCAACATGGCGAACAAGATGTCCGCAAAAGCTGGCGGCATGGCCGACGTCTCCGCTTCGCTTGTGAGCGCGCTCTTTGAGCAGGGCGCCGATGTGCATGTGGCCCTTCCGCATTACAGGAAGATGTTCCACATGGAGATCGGCAACCTGATCGACCGCGAGCTGATGATGTACAAGGCCGTGCTGCCGGATTCACGCATCCATCTGGCGCAGGATCGCATTTTCTACTACCGGGACAAGGTCTATAGCTCGTACAGCGAGGACAACCCCAGGCTGTCGCTCGTATTCCAGCGCGAGATCATAAACAACACGATCCCGCTCGTACGCCCCGACCTCATCCACTGCAACGATTGGATGACAGGCCTCATCCCGGCTGCAGCACGCCGCCTCGG
>JAKJDA010000523.1 GCA_022706165.1 Candidatus Hydrogenedentota bacterium
CGTTCCGCGACGCCTTCCTGCTTGATAATGCGGCCGGCACGGCCCTGGTTGACGCGTACTACAGCGTCAGCCCGGCCATCGCCGACACCATCGCCAAGCACGCGGCGTTGGCCGTGGCAGTGCGTCTGGTCCTGGTTCCGGTCATCTTCATGGCCAAGCTTGCCCTGACCCTGCCGTACGTCAGCCTCGCGTTGATGCTGCTGAGCGGCGTCTGGGCGACGTTCCGTCTCCGTAAGCGCGCCTCGCCCATCGTTGCGACACACGGCTCCGGCGGAGGTCCCAAGCGGACCTCCGCCGGAGCTTTATTTCGTTGGATGTATGCGTCGCGGGAGATGTCTTCAGAGACGGAGTTTCCGCGTTTTGTCCCGGAAGAGGTCCTGTTGGAAGGCATCACGAAGAGACGTGCGCTATCGGTAATGGACGAGCAGGCGCACCAGACATTGTGTCATGCGGATCGCAAAACGCCGGGTCACGAATCGTGCGAGCATGGCCCCTGCCCATGCCTGGGGCGGCGCCACCACGGGTTTGCGCCCGAGGTTGCGCAAGGCGAGTCGGGCAACGTAGTCAGGCGAAGCGGCGAGGCGCAGCAACCGGCGCCGGTCTTTTTCTCCGATGCCTTCGACCTCGAAAAAACGCGTCCGCGTGGCCCCCGGATAGATGGTGACGACATCGACTCCCGAGCCGCGCAGTTCGCCCCACAACGCCTGGCCCAGGTTCAGGATGAACGCCTTGCACGCGCTATACGTGGCCTCGAACGGCGTGGGCGTCGCGCCGATGAGCGAGGAAACAAACACCACCGCCCCGGCGCGACGGGCGATCATGCCCGGCAAAAGGGCCCGCGTAAGAAGCAGCGGCGTGCGGCAATGGACGTGCAGGAGTTGTTCGATCTTGCTGGGCGGACGCGTCGCGAACGCCCCGCCCACGCCAAACCCCGCGTTGTTGATGAGCAACCCGACGGGTCTGTCGCCGATCGCGGCCAGCGTTTTCTCCACGGCGTCCGGGGCGGCAAGGTCCTGCGTCAGCGGAAGGCACGCGATGCCGTGTTGCGCCGCGAGTTCCGCGGCCAACGCCTCCAGTTTCGTCGCGTCGGACTCGAGCGCGATCAGGATGCAGTCGATTCCCTGCGCCGCGATCTGTCGCGCAAACGCCTCGCCGATGCCGGAAGAGGCCCCGGTGATCAGCGCCCAGCCGTTGTAACGAGTCAGGTTTTTCATTGTTGCGCCGCCTTTTCAAAAGAGCGCGGTTTCATCTTCCCTCGGTTGGCAACACGCTGATCACGGTCTCCGCCGTCATGCCCGACAGCACATCGCGCGCACGCAGCCGGTACAGGCCCGGCGTCTCGTTGCGGGCCAGCGGGATGTAGGTCTGTCCCTTGCCGCCGGGGCAGATTGTCGTGCGGCTGTAATGTCCAAGCGCATCTCCATTGATCCGCGACAATGTCGTATGCACGCAATGTTCGCCGGGCTCGGCGTTATGCGCGACGACCTCGAACGCGAGAGGGATGCGTTTGCCTTGGCCGACGGCTTTGGGAGCCGTCATCACAAGTTTCGTCACGTCGTACGGCAGCGCCGCGAACACGGCAGCCTGTCCCGGCGCGAGCGTGCGCGCAACGTTTTTCCGGCGGGCTGGGGGCGCGTCCGTCAACATGTCGTGCACGCGCGTTTTCTCGTCGAAACGGAGACGCGCCTTCTCTGGCTTTTTCCCCTCGGGACGTCGCACGGCGACGACGATGCGGGCTTTGCCATACGCGAATGCGGCGGAATCTCCGTGAAAGACGCGATCGGGCTGCGTCTCGATGCCGATCGGCGGCTGGGGCAAAAGCCTGCTCAACAACGCGCTCCATGCCGTGCGCCAGGCCAGGTCCCGTTGTTTGCCTCCGCTCTCGCCATAGGCGGTCATCGCGACGTTGGTCAACAAAGCATACGTCGTCCCTTCTTTACGTTCGAGCCAGAGGGGGGCGCTGTCCGCCTTGCCCAGCGGCGACGCCCCGGCCGCCGTGACCGCCCGGTCGAATACAACCCCCGGCAGCGTTGTCTCGGCATGGCTGTTTGCGTTTATGATCACGGCGCCTTCCGTCGCTTGGCTCTGCGTTGGCGGTGCGTCGTAGCGGACGCCGAAGAGTTCCGCCAATGCGGGAGCGGCCCGCGGAACGCCGTGATCGTCGAATTG
>JAKJDA010000524.1 GCA_022706165.1 Candidatus Hydrogenedentota bacterium
GCTCTTTCCGGAATCCTGCCCGATGACGTCGCCGCCGAACCACTCACCGAGGAACAATGCTGCACGCGCCTGGCGATTACCGGATGGCATCGTCTTCGCGACATGCAAGCGATGATGGCCGCGTTATCCACGCCTCCGTTCACGGCGCAATGGAACCACGCCGCACGACTCGGCTCCCTGAAACGCGAGACGTCGCGCCTGCTACGGAGCCGAACCCAAACCGATTTGCTGCGCGATCTGCGTCAGGTGGAACAGTTCCTTGCCGAAAAATCGGATCGGATATCCCAATGGGGGCGTCTTCAGGAAATGTATTTCGAGCTTGGGGATTACGCGAAATCGCTGGAAAGCGTCGAAGCCGCCCTTGCAAGAAACCCCCTCGAAACGAACCTTCGGGCCGCGTATGGCGTTTCATTGACCAACGTCCGGCGTGCCGAAGACGCCCTGAGACAATACCGTCTTGTTCTCGACGCCACGCCCTCGGAATTGATTTTCGTGCGTAGCGCGGTGGGGGGGATGTTGGCGCGGGGACTCTGGACGTTGGGACGTTTGGACGCGGCAGAAACCCAATTTCGAGAACTCTTGGAGCGCGATCCGCGCAATACGCCTCTTCTGGAGGATCTCGGATCCCTTTATGGAGCGCGGGGCGATTGGGACCGGGCCATCGAATGTTTTGACAAGGCGATTGAAAACAGATGGGAGGCCCCGACAGCCTGCATGGCGCTTGACCGAACCCTGATCGCGCGGGGCGATCCCGTCGCCCGGATCGAGCATTGGCGGCGATGGATCGAACGTTTTCCTGATCGCGTTTCCTTGCATCGGCAGTGCGCCATTGCGCTCGACATGCAGTTCGACCTCAAAGGCGCGACCGAGCAATGGCGCAAAGCGATCGCCCTTGACCCCACCGACGCAGGGTCCGTAGTGGACCTGGCCAACGTGTTGCGACGCGGCGGCGATACGGAGAATGCGGCGCGGGAATACCGACACGCGATCGAAATGGACCCGTATTTCACCGCTGCCCGCAATGGATTGGCGGGGCTGCTCAACGCGCAGGGCGATCTCGAAGGCGCACTTGACGTGTTTCGCGACCCAATACGAAACAATCCGAACGATAGAAAGGCATACGAAGAGTTGGATGCGTTTTTGACCTATCGGGGGGAAGCGGACTTGAGGCTTCGCGAGTGCCGTGCGCTTGTGCGGGATTATCCGGACGTCGCGCAGGCGCATTTTATCTTGGCGCGAGCATTGGACGCCGCCAGCCTGCTGGACAGCGCCCTTCCCGAGTACCGGCAAGCCCTGACGCTAGACCCGGATGATCCCGACAAGAAAACGGATATGGGGTGGGCTCTGCAGCGCAAAGGCTACAAGGAAGAGGCGGCGGCGCTGTACGCGGAAATCCTGGCGCAGAATCCCTACCATGCGGCCGCCTTGAACAATCGAGGATTGCTCGCGTTCGATCAGGGAAAACTCGACGACGCCCTGCCGGATTTCCGTGCGGCGCTCCGGCTGACGCCTCAATTCGAAGTCGCCGCCGAAAACATCGACCGGGTCTACCTTCGCCGAAAGGATACAGAAGGCCGTTTGCGCGAATGGAGATCCCTTGTCGAGCGCATGCCCGACAAGCCGTTGCCTCGTCATCGTTTAGGGCTAGCGCTCCAAGATGCCGGCGATTGGGCTGGCGCTTCCGCCGCATTCCAAGCGGTCTTGAGCGGAACGCCGGATTTCACCCCCTCAAGAAACGCGTTGGAAAAATTGATGCGGGAACGTGGATCCCAGGGTTTCGATCGTGGGCTCGACGGTGCGGGGGGGGCATGACCGCAAAGCCTTTCGCGCTAAGCGTAAAAGCGAGAATCCGCAATGAGGAAGGCAAGGTGCTTTTGGTCCGCCGTTCGAGACGGGCAAAGGGCAATCCGGGAAAATGGGAACTCCCTGGCGGCAAAGTGGACCCCAACGAGGATATCGGGCGCGCCCTGGAGCGTGAGGTCGCGGAAGAATTGGGGATCGTCATTGAACCAATCCGCGTTGCGGGAGCCGCGCAATCGGAATTGCCGGATCGGGTGGTGGCATACCTCGTGTTTGACGCGCATGCGATAAGCGGCATTATCCGCCTGAGCGACGAACACAGCGAGGCCGCCTGGATGTCGGCCACGGAAGCGGGAAAAGCCG
>JAKJDA010000525.1 GCA_022706165.1 Candidatus Hydrogenedentota bacterium
GATCGAAAAGAAGTCGACGTGGCGCGCGAGAACGTCGGCGATCAGCGCCGCCGACGGTATTTCGATCATGGCACCGATCGGCATGCGCGGGTTGAAGTCCTTGTGCTCGCGCCGCAATTCCACTTTGGCTTCCTCGATCAAGCGTGTGGCCGCAAGCACCTCGTGCAGTACGGCGATCATCGGGAACATCACGCGTACGTTGCCCAAGGCGCTGGCGCGCAGGATCGCGCGCAACTGCGTCTTGAATATGTCTGTGCGTTCGAGGCAAAACCGAATCGCGCGCCAGCCCATGAATGGATTCATCTCGCGCGGCAACGTGAGCGACGACACGAATTTATCGCCGCCCAGGTCCAGCGTGCGGATCACCACCGGTCGCGCGCCACAACGCTGCGCGACATAAGAGTACGCTTCGAACTGTTCGTCTTCGCCGGGCAAGTCTTCCCGGTTCATGTAAAAAAACTCGGTGCGGTAGAGGCCGACGCCTTCGGCGCCCTGCTCCATGGCATGATCGGCGTCCTGCGGCACCTCGATGTTCGCCAACAGCGCAATGTTATGGCCGTCCGTCGTGACCGTCGGCAGGTCGCGCAGCGTCTGCAACCGTGCCCGGCGTTCCTGCGCGCGCGCAATCTCGCGTTCGTACGCAGCGATCCGTGCCGGCGTCGGCCGCACGATGACATCGCCCTTGGTGCCGTCAACGATCAACATGTCGCCCGTGTGAATCCGCGCGGTGCACTCGTGCACGCCGGCCACCGCGGGTATTTCCAAGGCCCGCGCCATGATCGAGGTATGCGATGTCGGCCCGCCGATCTGGGTGATCATGCCGACCACGTGTCCGCGATGCATGTCCGCCGTGTCCGAGGGCGAAAGATCGTGCGCGACCACAACCACGCGTTGCGTCAGCGCCGCAAGTGACGGTCGCTGCACGCCCACCAAATGATGGAGCACGCGCCGCGCCAAGTCCTCGATGTCAGCCATGCGCTCGCGAAAATAACTGTCGGCATGGCGTGCGAACGCCGCGATGTGCGCGTTAGTGACATCCATGAACGCGGCTTCTACGTTCTCGCGGTCTTCGCGCACGCGCTGCTCGATGCTCTGGATGAACGGCTTGTCTTCCAACATCATCAACTGCGCATCAAATATCTTGGCGTGCCGCGCACCGATACTGCCGGCAAGCTGTTCCTGTGCGCGTGCAATCTCCATGCGGGTTTGCGCGACGGCATCGTGCAGACGCTGCACCTCGCTATCGATGTCTACCTCGGCGATCGTGTAGCGCGGTGGCTGCAGTCCGTACGCCTCCGTGCCGCCGTAGACGAACGCCGGTGCAATGACAACGCCTTCCGACGTGCCCATGCCCTGCAAAACAGTCTCACGCGAAGTCATGCGCCTGCTCGCTCAATGTAATTGCACATCCATGACCGTGCTGAACACAAACGGCGGGACGACGCCGTTCAGCGTGCGTCGCCGTGCGCTGGTCCGTTTGCATGTACGGCGCGTTTCAGCGCTCAGGCTTCCCACACTTTTTTGTTGGCTGCCAACAGCCGTTTGAGCGATGCGGTTGAATGCTGCCGCAGCAGCACCAAGCGTTCGCGGTTCACTGCGCGCGGCCGCGCTTTGCCGGTTTCCCATAATTTCACCGCCAGCGACGATATCCCCAACAGCTTGGCAAATTTCAGCCGCGAGAAACCGTGACGCTTGCGCAGTTTCAGAATAAGCCCGCCGCTGAAGCGAGCCTTTGATATCGCATCCGGCGCGGCCGTCACAGCGGCGCCCTTGGTCGCTGCTGACGCGCTTCGCTTCTCCAATGCATTGTTGCTTCAGCGCTTTAAGTGCCTCCCGCTGCCGCCGCAGCGTCGCCGACACCTGCGCCAGCTCGCGCCGTAATTCCCGGCGCACGACTCGCGCCACCTCCTTTTTGAATACTTCCGCGAACTGTGGAAGTGTACTCATAACGCCTCTCCTTCCTTTGCGTGTGTTAATCCGGCGTTGCTCGCCCAAAAATGGTACGCCCGGCGGGAATCGAACCCACAACCTTTGGCTCCGGAGGCCAACGCTCTATCCAATTGAGCTACAGGCACAAAATCAAGGTGCATCGGGTTTCCGGGGGAACTTCTCGATTCTACTATTTCCTCAGGATTTCGGGGAGCT
>JAKJDA010000526.1:0-1870 GCA_022706165.1 Candidatus Hydrogenedentota bacterium
ACCGGCGCCGGAGCGATCGTATCGAAAGATTTGAGGAACTCTTCAACGTTCACGCCGGCTACCAAGGCTCAACGGTGCGATAAAAAATCTCCGACGCGAGCTGCTCGAGCGCTTCCGAAGCCGCCCGGTTCTCTTCTTCGCTGGAAAACGAACGGACGGTTGCCAAAAAGACTTCGGCATTGCCCCGCAAACGGTCCGACGACTGCCCCGAGGCCCGCGTGTAATAGCTTGTCTCGCCGGTCACGTCCTTCGCCTCCCACAGGACTTTGCCCGTCTGTCTCTCGGACACGCGCACCCCGCCGGTGATCACGCAAATATACTGCGTCACGTTGTCCTTCTTGTCGTAGGTAAGACCGCGCAATGCATACTTCAGGACCACCCCTTCGAGCACCAAATCCGCGGTCTCATACGGAGCGACCCTCAAACGTCCGTCGTTGGTGAATTTCCGGATGACGGCGTTGGTCAACGGCGCCGCAAGGTCGTACTCCTTGCTGTGGTTCTTGAACGCGGAAACGTAGATTGTCTGGTACTTCGGAAGCAGCGAACTCTGCGTCGTATACCCGCAGCCCGTCATGCCGGCAAAGAAACCGGTCATCACGATCGCCATGACTCCTGTCCGCATGGCGCTCATGATGATGACGAAACGCCTTCCGTTGAATGACGCGCGAGCCACTCTTGCGCCTCCCGGGCGAAGGGGGTTTCAGAGAATTGATCGACCACGACTTGATAGCTCAAGCGGGCCGCCTCGAACTTCCGGCGCTTTTCATAGAACCGAGCCGTTTCCAGGCGCTGTTTGGCAATGACGTTGCGCATCTCGGCCCGCTTTCCGCTGAGGTCCTCCACGCGCGCATCCACGGGAAAACGCTGCTTGAAATCATCAATGGCGCCAATCGCAAGTTGGCTTGGGGCCTGATCATACGCCGCAGGCAGCGACTGCTCGTAATACGCCATCGCCAAGCCATAGCTGGCGTCGTCCACCCATTCCGATCCCGAATAATCTTCGATGACCCTGCGGTACTCATAGGCAGCCTCGGCGTACTCCTTGCGCATGACGTGGCACAATCCGACTTTGTATTGCGCCTCTGCCGCCGCAAGCGTGAAGGGCTGGTTGGCAATCACCATGCGGTACACTTCGATGGCCTGCTTGAAGGGCTTCTTTTTGAACGGGCGAAAACGCTTTCCTTTCCGCTCCAGGCCGCTTTCATACAACTTGTCGCCGATCTCATACTGTTTCGCGATGACCGCATCGTAAAGCGCGCTAGCCGGATACGCGGTCACGACCTGCTGAAATTCCTTGGCGGCATCGACATACTCTTCCTGGGCCAAGCGAATCTCGCCGCGCAAAAACTGGTTTTGATCGCTGAGCGGACTGCCCGCGTAGTAGTCGATGAACTTGTCCGTCTCTTGATAGGCCTTGCGATAGTCGCCCTTCACAAGCAAACCCCGCGCATACTCGATTTGCAGTTCGTCGGTCTCCTTGGGCATTCGCTTGACGTTGATCCAACGCTTGGTCTGCGGGGTCCACGTCCACTGGGCCTCGGCGGCCGTCTGGACGACAAAAACAACAGCCACCGCCCACGCTGCACAACTCAACCACTTACGCATATTCACGTCCTCGTGTTCTCCTGATCGCTGGCGCATTCGGCGCACGCCGCCTCGGGCGGACGCCCCGCGCCGCAAAGAATACTAAATCAATCGCGCGAGGTCAACGCGAGGAAGACGCGCTTTATGCGCAAAAAGCTATTTCTTCCCCGGCAATGTATGAATGCCCACGCCCAAAAAATCCTCGGCGGCTTCCATGACCGTCTCGGCGAGGGTGGGATGCGTATGGATCGTGTGGGCAATATCGTCGACGGTCGCTTCGAGCGAC
>JAKJDA010000526.1:1880-2141 GCA_022706165.1 Candidatus Hydrogenedentota bacterium
GCCTGCCTCGGGTCCCATGATATGCACGCCGACGACTTCGTTGGTGCGCGCGTCGCCGACGATCTTCACCATGCCGTCGGTCTCGCCCATCGCTTGCGCGCGACCGCTGGCGACAAAATCAAAGCGGCCAATCTTCACGTCGATACCCGCTGCACGCGCGGCGGTTTCGGTCAGGCCGACGCTGGCCACTTCCGGCGAGATGAAATTGCACGCAGGAACGACGCGATAGTCCATCTTCTTGCGCCCGCCCGTCGCGTTCTC
>JAKJDA010000527.1 GCA_022706165.1 Candidatus Hydrogenedentota bacterium
GGATTTTTTGGTGGCCCATGCTTTCGGCATGTTGGCTTCGTATGGATCGTGTGCGCTTGTTCAGACCACGGTCGAGTCGTTGCGGGAGATGGCCGAGGGCGAGTTGAGCATGGCTGGGAAAGAGGCCGCCGACTTGTCGCAGCGTCTGTGCATCGATCTTGCTCGAAAAAAGACGGGGGCTCTTTTTGCGGCGGCGTGCAGCGCGCCGTGTCATCTGATTGATTCCGAGCTGTTTGGCATGATGTGGCGCTACGGCATTGCGTTGGGCACGGCGTTTCAGCTTGTGGACGATTTGCTGGATTTGCTTCAGGACGAGGAAACGTTGGGGAAACCGGCCTGCGGCGACATCACCGAGAGGAAGCCCACTCTGCCCCTGTTGTTCTTACGAGAGGGGCTTGACGCCAAAGGGCGCGATCGTCTCAATAAGAATGCGGGCAAGGCGTTGTCTCGGGACGATCGGTTGTGGGTTTCCGAGATGCTGGAGGTCACGAACGCCCGCGAGCGCACAGAGGCGATCGCGCGGAAGTTGAGCGCCGAGGCGCAGGCGTCGATCGGCGAATTGGCGCCGAGCCCCTTCAAAGAATCGTTGCTGGGCCTTGCGGAATTCATTCTCGTGCGCGAATCCTGATCTGGGTTTCCGGGGCGGCTTATCGAACATGACCCGAACGTTCTTGTTTGTCGCGGTTTTATGTCTGCTGTGGATGGCGGAGGCTTCCGCCGGCAAGCAGCCGGCGTGTTTTGTTCGTGCGGGGATGAAAGGCGCTCCGGCCATCGTGGTTGACGGGAGGCCGCTCCTCCCCATTTTGCTCTCGTACGAAGGCGAGTCTCCCCCTCGTGATCGGATGTTGGGGATGGCGCGCACGGCCCATGCGTCGGGCATCGACCTGATCTGTTTCCCCATCGCGCTGGATTGGCACTGCCCAGACGCGGAAGCATCCCAGACGATAGACGCGTTCTGCTCGGCCAACCCCAATGCTTTTTTTTACGTGAAAATGTGGATGGGGCCCGACGCTTCGTGGCTTGCCGAACACCCGGACGAGTGCGCCGTGGATGCCGATGGTTCGGGTTTGGCGTATGCTTCGATCGCGAGTTTGGCATGGCGCGAGGTTGCTGCTGAAAAACTTCGCGCGCGATTGCGTTTGATCCTCGATGGGCCGTATGGAGACCGGTTCATTGGGGTTGGGATCGCTTATCTCGAGGGGGGCGGGTGGTTCTATCCGGTGGCCACTGGGCTTACCGATTATTCGTGGCCGCATCGGGCCGCCTACCGCGCATGGCTCAGGGCAAAATATCGTTCGGACAAACGATTGCGCGTTGCCTGGGACCGGGACGATGTTACGCTGCGTTCGGCGGAGTCGCCGCGTCCCGAGGAATTCGAAGCGGCAGCCGTAGCGCCGTTCCGCGACCCGAAAGCCCAGGCGCCGGCGATTGATTTCTTGCGTTTTCAGTATGCGTCGATGGCGGAAGCCATTGCCTATTTCGCGGGCGTGGCGAAGGAGGAAATGCAGGGCCGGGGCGTGGTGGGGGTCTGGCATGGATACACGTTCGATTTGCCTGGAGAAGGTCCTTATGCGCTCGAACGTTCCGGTCATGTGGCGCTGGGACAGCTTCTGGCGTGTAAGGATATTGATATCATTCACCTTCCTTATTCGCGTTTCGATCGGGAAATCGGCTGTCCGGGACATGTTCCCCTTGCCGTAGACTCTCTGGCGCTTCACGGCAAGCTCGGCCTTTTGGAGGATGACACGTTTCTGCATCGATCTTCGCCTCTCGCCGGGGACAAGGCGCCGCCGGACCGTCCGCATCGCGCCTTCACGTCCGAACAGACCTTGGCGTTGGCGCAGCGAAATGCCGGAAATTCCCTGATGCATCGCTGCGGATATGGGTTTGTCGACCGCTTTGGGGATGAAGGTTGGAGCGGCGCGTTCGGGGGGGGCGCGACGCAGCTGTTGCGACGTATGGCGGCGGAGACGCGGGCGTATCCCTTCCGGCCTGAAATTGCGGTCGTGGTGGACGAGGATGCCGCCTTATCGGTGTCCGGGAAAGGCCATGCGTTGTTGGAGCAGAGCCTCGGGCGTTGGCGTTTCGAACTTGATCGTCTCGGCGCGCCGGTCGGCTATT
>JAKJDA010000528.1 GCA_022706165.1 Candidatus Hydrogenedentota bacterium
CATCCTTCGAGGCATCGCCATCCATCTGGAACGACGCATCCCCCTGGATCGGCTCCGAGGACTCCGCCTGGGCCCCATGGCTCTGAAGCGAAAGACGTTCCAGCGCCTGATGCTGCAGCCGAACCGCCTTGATAAGCGTTTCAACCCGCTCTTCCAACTCTGCGATCCGCCCCGCCTGCGCCTTCACCAAACCCAACTCTTCGCGCAGCCCCATCACCGCTTGCTCAACGCCCGGCCTCCACTGGGACCATTCGGCCGACATGCGGCGCCACTCTTCCAGCAACCGCTCCACCATGTCCGAAACGCCCTTGAAGGCATCGTCCCAGCCGCCGTTCGGGCCGCCTGCCTGCGCGGCCTGGTCTGCAACGGCCTGAATCCGCTCCCTCACCGCGACCAAGTGCCGCGCAATGCTGGTCTGGGAACTCCCCATTTCATCTGTCCAGCGCTGCAAAGCGGCCTCGAGTTGAGTCAATACATCACCGGATGCCTGGCTCATGCAGCCCTCCCATGCTTTCCCTGCGCACAATCCGACCCCGCCCTTCCGAGCGTTGGTCCGGCGCTCATTGTATCATGCCGTCCCTATGCAACGCACAAGGGATCCTCGAATCGTCACGGCGGCGTCATCTCGCTCCTGCAAGATCCGATTCCAGAACATGACGACCCGATGAACGCATGCGCCGATCCAAAATCATCCCGCGAGAGCCCCGGCCCCTGCAGCCGCCTCGCCGCCAAAAAACAAACGCCGCAACGGCGTACCGTTGCGGCGTTCCCAAAATCGCTTGCCTCACCCCGTCATGCAGCGCGGCGGAACCGACGCGCCATCACGCCCGCAATGCCAAGGCCCAACAGCAACATCGAAGCCGGCTCGGGAACAATCGTGCCCGGCCCCAGATAAATCTCAACCAGCAAGTCCTGATAATCCCGGTCCGCCGACCCATTCGGCGGGAACGGCTTGTCTTCCCACGCCAGCAAATAGGTGTACGGAATTGGGGTCTTGTACATCACCACATGGTCTTCGTTGTTCGGGTTCAGCGAGGATTCCGAGAACCACGTCTTGCCGTTGGCCGTGTCGTAAAACCCAAACGGACCCGTCGGCACAAACGCCGGCGCGGTGTATTGCGGCAGGTTCGGCAACATGCCGGACGCGTTCACGTTCGAAATGAGCGGCGTCAACACGGGGCCGCCCGGCGTGTTGTAAGACCATCCGAAATTCTGCACATACCCCGCATACCGAGCGCGCGCCTGGAAAGGCCCCGCCTTGTCGCCAGGATCCAGCGCAAACAGATCATCCGGCGTCATTTGGAGCGGCTCCAACTGCGCATTCGACGTGTAGGACGTCCCATACAATGCATTGTAAATCTCGAACAGGTTGGCCTCGTCATAGCCGCCCATGTGCGTCCATGGCTCGGTGACCGTTGTCGGCGGAATCAATTGCGTAGGCATAAACGACGCAAAGGCTGGGGCCGACACCAAGGCAAAGGCCATCGTCAGCGTCGCAAGGGTCCTCATGTTGCTTTCTCCTTAACCGGTTTCTCGCGCTTTCCCGAGCGCTCGTGGCCGCATCCCGGCAATCCGCTCGCGAGCGCGATCACCACCACGTCTATG
This sequence comes from Candidatus Hydrogenedentota bacterium, assembly GCA_022706165.1. Classification (GTDB taxonomy): domain Bacteria; phylum Hydrogenedentota; class Hydrogenedentia; order Hydrogenedentales; family SLHB01; genus JAKJDA01. The sequence continues at coordinate 1,606 of JAKJDA010000528.1, forward strand.
CACCTAATCACCATCGAACGCTTCAACTTTTCTGTAGTCTGCCAATAAGAGACGCAATTCGTGTGCCACAGAAAATATCTTCAAAAAACATTCAAAAACAACGACTTACAGAAACTGATGGCCGGACATCTCCCAAGATCCTCGTATTCAACGCCATCATTGTGTCAAAAATGACAAAGGATAGATCAAAACAGACAGCAAAATGATCGCCCAACAGAGAACGCCAAAAACGCGATCTATTCGAATTCTCCGCACGGTCGCGCTGCACCAACCACCCTTACGCACCGCTGCGGATCTTGAAACATCGCGCGGGCTCGGATCGCCCGCCTCAGACGCAACATGCGCCGCAGACCTTCTTGTACTTCATCGGCGCACAAAAATCAACTTCAGGACGGCACCTCCAGCACAAACGCGCCGCCCCCTTTGTGTCCGGTGACAAGACGGATATGCCCGTCATGTTGCCGCAAAATGCGGTTCGCGATGGTGAGCCCAAGCCCC
>JAKJDA010000529.1:0-1792 GCA_022706165.1 Candidatus Hydrogenedentota bacterium
GAGCCACAGCTTGCCGTGCGCGCGCAGCGTCGCCGTGAGACACCGGAAGTGGCCGCTGCCGCCGAGAAGAAGCGAGTCCAACTCGTACGAGACGGGCGAACTGAAGTAGTCGATCCAAGGCGATTCAAGCGCGCGGGTCGATTCGAGATGCCCCCCGGAAACCATGTCGTAGATATGGCAGAAATAGGCGTAGAAGACGCCGGTCACCGTGGGGCGCGGCCACGTTTCTTTCACCAGACGGCAGAACGACTCGATGGCCTCGATGAGACATTCCTGGTGACAGCGACCGTAGTCAATGACCCAACGTTCCTGTCGCGGATCGCGAAAGACTCCCGCCTGGGTTTTCGTGCGCGGTTCCATGCCGGGCACGACGGCTGTCTCGAAGGTTGCAGAAGCGTCGCCCCAGGCCGTTTGCAGGGCCCTGGAGTTCCCATATGCGTTGCGCAGCCAGGCGCGAAAATACTGGGTCATGGCCGCGCCGGTGTCGGGTTCGTGCGGAAACCCAAACCAGAACCATTCGCCCCACGCCCCGCCCGCCACGTGGAAGCCGCCGATTGCGTCGCCCTCGGGCGACGCACTGAGCGCATTCAGAAAGGCAACCACCTTTTCCGCGGTCTCGCGACGCCACCGATCGGAGGCGAAGGATTGCCGACGGATGTGATCGCACTGATCCGCCTTGAATTCCTCGTCCAACTCTCCGTCTGAATAGCCCACGCACTCCTCGGGATAGCGATCAATCCACCAGAAGGGCGCATCAAGGTTCAGGCGGATGAACACCACGGCATGCGAGATCTGATCCGTGACGCCCCGCACACAGCGCCGAGCGCGTTCCATGTCGAGGCTTCCGTCTTTGGCCCACAGATCGCGCAAATAGATGTCGATCTGAAAGAGCCGGAATCCTTGCTCCGCGAAATTCCTGATATTGCGGCGCGGCGGATCTTCCCATGTGCGCCAACCGCCCCCCGTCAGCGCGTAAAGCATGGGGAATGCCGGTTCGTCGTTGACGAAGAGGACAAAGCGGTTATTGTAGAGCCCTGTCCGGGCACGGATTGGCGCATGGGGCGTCACGTTGGGGCCTCCTGTTTGCGGTAGGTCGCGGCAGGCGTCTCACTCGCCTTGCCTTGTGATGCATTCATCTGGCTCGCGAGTCCGATGTTTCGTCGCCCGGAGGCGGAGGCGTCTGGGGATGGTTGGGGCCAAAGTGTTTCAGGATGACCATCGGCTCGCACGCGCTCCGATTCACGATCGTCACGCCTTCGCGCGCAGCCTGCTCGCTTACGAAATACTCGTCCGCGCTCGGTTGACCATAACGCAGCGTTCCAGCGGCCTCGGCTTGATATGCGCCGAACTGACCGTACCCCTGTACAATGATGCAGCCATAGGCCGTCGGTCCCTTTATGGTGGCCGTCTGTCCCGGCATCACGGTCAATTCCTGCGCGGCGATGTAATCGTTGCCATAGACGATCCACTTTTCGATATGGCGATCGTCCTGGCTCGCCGTAATAGGCGGACGGAAATAGTGCTTCTTGTAATGCGGGTCGACGTTCTTTTCCCAGTCCATCAAATCGAGCACGTAATCCACGTCGCGTTTGCGATCGTGCGGGCAATTCTCGACGAGGAAATCATAGGGATACACCTCGTTCCGGCAGACGTTCTCATACACGCTATTCACGTCCGCGTTCCATTGGGGCTCGTACGTCAGGTAGGATCCCGGCGCATGCACCACGCCCGGGGCCGTGTACCAGCCCGTTCCCAACTCGATGCGGTACGCGCGCGACAATTCCGTGATGCG
>JAKJDA010000529.1:1802-2097 GCA_022706165.1 Candidatus Hydrogenedentota bacterium
TGTCGCCCGATTCATAGGCCAACAGCCGATCGCGCACCATGTCTTGCGTCACATCCGGATCAAACCCGAAGTAGGTGTGCGGAAACGTGCCGGGGTGATTGTTCAGCTGCGGCGGATAGTAATAAGCCTCGGGCTTCCCGAGTTGCCCGACTCGCGCCGCCGCCTCGAAGCTGAGGTGCAGGTGATGGAACAACGGTTCGCCGTAGTCGAAAAACTTCGAATACATGGGCCAGCCCCCGAAACGCTCCATCAACGCTGTGCCGATGAGGTCGCCGCCAAGTTCGGCCACGGCGTC
>JAKJDA010000052.1:0-2393 GCA_022706165.1 Candidatus Hydrogenedentota bacterium
TGCGGTGGTGGCTCTCGGCCGTGGTGTGCAGCCGGTCGATGGCCTGGGTTGCCACGTCCAGGGCTGTGTCAAAGCCAAAGGTGAGGTCCGTGCCGCCCACGTCGTTGTCGATGGTCTTCGGCACGCCGACGGCAACGAGGTCCAGGCCCTTTTCGTGCGCCATCTGCGCGACCTTGTGCGCAGTGTCCATCGAGTCGTTGCCGCCATTATAGAAGAAATAGCCGATGTGGTGCGCCTTCATCACCTCGATGACCCGCGCGAAGTCTTCCTGCTGATCTTTTTTCAGCTTGTACCGGCACGTGCCGATCGAGCCCGCGGCAGGCGTGTAACGCAACAGCGCGATCTCGTCGTCGTCTTGTGCGGAGAGGTCGAGCAACTCCTCCTTCAACACGCCCTCGATGCCATGCCACCCGGCGTAGATCGTCCCGAAGGTTTCTGGAAACAGCTTGCAGGTCTCGATGACCCCGCGCAGCGAACTGTTGATGACGGGACTCGGCCCGCCCGACTGTGCAACGATTACATTCTTTGGCATTGCGTGGAACTCCCTAGTTTACGGGGCGACAACTATTTCTTGACGAAGGTCCCGGAGGCGATGTAATTCTCCGATCGACGCCAGTCCGGGCGCCACCATAATTGCACAACGTCTTTTTTCGGCACATCGATATCGTCGAGGCAGATATTGAACCGGCATGCCTCCCAGTCCTTGCCCTGCATTGCGTTGAGGTGCGCCACGGGCACCGCGATTTCCGCACAGTACCCCGTGGGCGTTTTCCTGCAGACGGCCTTTGTGCCTTCGGGCCATCGGGCCGGCTCAAACGCGTGCGCGTCATTGGGCGCATCCGAAGGACTCACCGCGATGAACAGGGGGCTCGGGTCGGAATGAGGATCGTCCTTGTGCCATTCTGTCTTCGGGCGCGCATCGATGCGCACTTCAATGCCATCCTGCTCCCAAGTGGGAACGTTCGGCGCCGCGATCACGACGTCGTCAAACGCCTCGACCGCGATGTACAAAAGATGATTGTCCCGCGCGAGCGCAAACCGATACGAGGAGTCATCGGGTCCGTCCCACGGAGGATTGGGCGAGTCGGCAATCAACTGGGCCGGGTGACGCACCGTAAACGGCAGATCCTTCCAGTCGGCCATGTCCCCGTCAACCACGACTGCGTTCGCAATCTTCGGGATCGTAAAGGCGCTGTCTATGCCGCAAGGCTGCGAGAGGGAAAAGGAAACCGGTTTCCCGGCGGGGTCGGCGTAGGTGAAATTCCAGACGAGCGTCATCAGGCTTGCCTGTTCCACGGGGAGCGCGGGAGCAACCAACGCCGCTATGCCGACGGTTTGTTTCGATGCGGACGCGATCTCGCCGGTGGCCGCACCCAATACGGCGGCAGGCGTTTCTTGGGGCCGGAGTTCCACGCGGTAACGCAGAGGAACCGACGCTTCGTTCTCGAGAGGTATCGCCAGGGCGAGATTCTCCAGTTGCGGAGCGTCCACCTGCGCGTGCGTGTACAAAAGAGCCGTTCTCCGGAAGAGGAACGTCAACTGTTCCGCTTTCTCTTCGGTGGCGCCGGCGCCGCTCAGAATGGCATCCGTGATTCGCAAGCCATCCGTAAGACGATCGTGGCCGGCAGGCGGCGCGGGCCACGGTTTGTGGGGCTCGGCCTGATACCAGAACGACACCGAGGAGAAATCGTCTGTCCGTTCGCCGTAGTCCTGCACCATCCGCCCCGCGAAATCCAGCACGGGACCTACGTGCTCGATCTCGGCGCGCAGCGATTTCTGAAACACGATGGGATCCGTCACATGCCAGCGGTATACGGTAGAACGGGAGCCGGGGTTCTCGCCATCGTACAGCGGAGCGCCGTAATATGGGCCGCTCTGTCTGCGAAAGCCCCACGCGTCACAGAAATAGTCTTCCGTGCCCGTTCCGCGAAGGCCCGGCTCTTTCTCGCCGTCGACGTAGAAGAAGTCGTCGCCTTCGCCAAACCATGAGGCCGTGCGGTGGCGGACACTGAGGACCGTGCCCACATAATGGCCGCGGCCCTCGATGTCCGCGAACAGGTAACGCTTTCCCATGGCCGTGGGAAATTCCTGGCGATACATGGCATGGAAGTAAGCGGTGTTCTTGGGGAGTTTGGGCAAGGTTCGCCAATCCACATACGAGTAGAAGGACTTGACGGGCATGGCGCCTTCGTTCGTGACGGTGATCTTCGCCGACTTGGCGAATGGCATAGGCCAGTAGCAGTTTCGGGCCCTGCCCTCGGATACCACGCGCACCGGTATGGAATCGACCGGGGCGTCAATGCCATGGCCCATCGCAAAGAAATCGCCCAGCGGGCACTCGACCGACGGCGTTGTCTCGCCGTCCCAATACATGCGCAGCATCAGCAGGCGGG
>JAKJDA010000052.1:2543-11955 GCA_022706165.1 Candidatus Hydrogenedentota bacterium
CATGCCGCGACCGGGCTTGAGCTGCGTCAGGCTATCCAACCCGGCAAGCAGCCCCAGATCCGCTGCCGCCGCCGCGACGGAGAAAAACACACTACACACAATCACGCTTTTTCCAAACAGGCGCCTCATGATCTTCCTCCTTCAGGCATGGTCACAAAACAACAACAAGCATTCCTATAGCCCCTTGGCGATGAAAGCTTGTTCAAGCGAAATGAAAATCGGGAAAATGTCAACGCAGAGAACGCAAAGTTCGCGGAGAAGGGTATCTGCGCTCGTTCTTATCGGTCGCCGTCTGCGTGTATCTGTGGCTCTGTTTTCTGCTCCGTGTCTCCGTGGCGAAGTATGGTTTCGGCCAAACTCTGTATATCGTTCGTAGCCCTTCACTCTCCGTTCACGCCCGGTACGGCTTCGCCTTCCACGCGAATCGCGCGCAAGTTGGCAGTGCCGAGGCCGCGAACTTTGAAGGTGACGTAGTCATCGCCCGCATCCTGGCCCATTCCGGCCAAAGGATAATACGTGATCGTGCGGGCATCGGAGAAACGGTAATCCTGCCATGGGCCGTCGTCGAGACGGAATTGCCCGCGGACAACCGATCCTCCTGCTTTCACTGCCGTGTCGCCATTGCAGTCCTTCCATACATGAACGCGGATGCGTTGTGGAATATGGCCGCCGTTGGCCTTTGCCGCTGACATTTGGTCGGTGTCGCGTTGCACGCGCACGACCCATTCCTTGCCCTGCCCCATGTCTTTCCACTCGATACCGAAACGGAACTTGGTGAAGTCGAAACCGCCGGAGTCGATGCCGACATAAAAATACGCGGGCTGCGCGGCGCCGGTCTCGGGGTCGGTGATCGCCTCGGGATTCTCCGGCAGGTCCCACTCGGCATAAACATGGTAGTCGCGGCCATCGGGAAGCAAAAGCGGCTTCTTGCCGTCAACGGTCGCATAGCCCAACGCCGAACCGCGATAACTGCCCACGGCGAATCCGCCATGGTCGTTTGCTTCGAGCATGCCGTACTGTGGCTGATTCACCGTGCTCACCCAACGCAATAGGCCCGTTTCGCCGGGTTTGCCCGTGAAGACAGCCACGCCCGGCTTGGGCGTTGCGTGTGCACGAGCGGTCAGGCCCTTCTGGGTGATCGACGCATACACCGGGGCCACGCCGGGCTGATCCGATGCGACGCGCACGAGACTCCAGCGAGAGTATGAGGTTGGATTGGGCTGTAGGCGCGCCACTAACGCATCGGATGCTGGCTCGATTGCAAGCCACGGACGCGCGAATGCTTGCGTGCCTTGCCATGCGCCGGACGATGTCTGCACGGGCAGGCGCTTTGTGCCCCCTTTTGCCGACGCGATCACGTTCTTCGCGGTGAGCGTGGATTCAAACACCGCGCCCACGCGCTTGCTATTGTCCATCGCTATTTGCGCGGGATTGTCCGCGCCAGCGAGATCGCCCGTCCATTTCACGAAGCGCGCCCCTGGTTTCGGAACCGCTTTCATCGTCACAACGCCTCCTTCGACAAATGCGCTCCAATCGGGCGTTGGAACGACCTCGCCGCGCTTACTCTTCTCGAGGGTCAGTGCGTGACGCGGCGCATCGTTTGCCGGCGCGAACAGCGCCGTCACCTTGCGCGATCCCAGCATGTGGATCGTGGCGGGCGCCGATATCTCGCGCGTGTCGCCCGCCCATCCCAGGAAGGCGTAGTGTTTGTCCGGGACCGGCGTAAGTTTCACCGCTGTTCCCGCAGGGTATGCGCCGCCGGGCGGGTCGAGGGTCACGGAGCCATGCGCCGCGCCGGAAACGTCGAGCGTGAAAGACTTGGCCGGATCCGTCGGCAACGGGGCCGCGTCCGACAAGTCCGCGATCCGGCTTGCCGCGGCCATCGCGAGGAGCTCTCCGTCGGCAGGGGGCAGAGGTCCCTTCGCGGCCTGCAAACTCTCGCGCACGAATTTCACAATTTCGGGACGCGCGTCGAATCCTTGATACCGTTCGTTCCAGGGGTCATGGCCGACTCCGGCAACCGCCACAAGACGGCACGGCGCACCCGCCTTTAGATATAGATCGCGTGACGCTTTCCCCCGATCGAAGGGGATGATGGGATCGTTGGCGCCGTGCACGAACAGGATCGGCGGATCGTGCGCGTCCAGAACCTCGGGCTGGGGAAACACTCCGGACAAGGCCACAGCCGCCTGCACCGCGGAGGACTGCTCCGGGTGATTGGCCGGAGCCAAAACCGGACCGTCGCTCAACGACTCGTCCGCGTCGCTCACCGCGATCTGCAGCGCTATGATCGCGCCCGCCGAATGGCCGATCGCTGCGATGCGCCCTGGGTCGATGCCGAATTCCTTGGCATGGGCGCGCACCCAGCGCACGGCGCTCCTTGCATCTGCGTAAGCAGCCAAGCGGTCGCCGGGAGGATTGTCGCCCAAGAGACGGTAGCTGATGGAAAACGCCGCGAATCCGCGTTCGGCGAAATATCGAGCGACGCCTTCCAAGTCCCGCGGCTTGCCGCCGGCGAACGCGCCGCCATGAATGACCATTATGGCCGGTTTGTCGCGGCGCTTGTCGCCTCGCGGCACATATGCGTCCAGCGTGAGCGCCTTCGTGCCCGGCACGCCTTCAGCTGACGTCACGGAGCCCGTTCCGTAGAGGATGCCGATTCGCTGTTCGACCGGGTATAGGCGATCGGCATGGGCAAACGCAGACAGGCCGACGCCCCAGAACGCCGCCAACGCCCCGAGCAGCCATTGTTTCTTTGCGAATTTCATAGCGCCTCCTTCCTGGAGGACAAGCGCCTCCAACGCCGAGCAACAGTGCGTGACGCAAGCGGAACGGCCGCATACGCCGACGCGATGGTTTCCATTTTGCCGGCATCCTATCCGAAATATTCCTTCAACTTGTTGCGGAGGGTCCGGACGCTGATGCCGAGCAAGTCGGCGGCGTGGGTGCGGTTGTCGCCGCAATGGGCGAGGGTCTTGAGAATGAGTTCGCGCTCCATGGCGCCGACGGTCGTGCCGATCGATACGCATACGCTATTGGCCGGAGCCGACGCTGCGGGCGTCGCGACGCCGCCCAGATGGAACAGTTCCGGTCCCAGTTCTGGTTCGGAGGAAAGCACCACGGCGCGCTCGATGGCGTTTTGCAACTCGCGCACATTGCCGGGCCAGTCGTATTCCAGAAAAAGCTTGCGCACCTCGGACGAAAACCCCGTGATGGCGCGCGCGTTTTCGACCGAAAAGCGCTTGAGGAAATGGTCCATCAGCGGCGGAATGTCGTCGCGCCGATCGCGCAACGGCGGGATGTGGATGGGGATGACGTTCAAACGGAAGAACAAGTCCTCGCGGAATTTTCCCTCCTCGATGGCCTTTTCGAGGTTGCGGTTCGAGGTGCTGATGATGCGCGTGTCGACCTGGATCGGCTTCGTGCCGCCGACCCGCTCGAATTCGCGCTCTTGCAACGCGCGCAACAGTTTCGGCTGAAGCTCGATGCCGATTTCGCTGACCTCGTCCAGCAGCAGCGTGCCGTGATCGGCCAGTTCGAAGCGACCCACCTTGCGGTCGAGCGCACCCGTAAACGCCCCTTTCTCGTGGCCGAAGAGTTCGCTCTCCAGCAGTCCCGCCGACAACGCCGCGCAGTTCACCTTGATGAAGGGACGGTCGGCGCGCGGACTCGAGTGGTGAATGGCGCGCGCGACGAGTTCCTTGCCGGCGCCGCTGTCGCCGCGAATCAAGATGGTGGCGCGGCTTGAGGCGACTTTCTTGATCTGCTCGTAAACGGCCCGCATGGCCTGGCTTTCGCCGACCATCTGCCCGAATCCGCAGGCGTGGTCGAGCGCGCCGCGCAAGTAGCGGTTTTCCTGCGTCAGACGCTCGCGCTCGATCGCGCGCGTCACGGCGAGTTCCAACTCGTCGGGGGCGAAGGGCTTCATGATGTAATCGTCGGCGCCGTCCTTGAGCGCGGCCACGGCGGTCTCGATGGTGCCATAGGCGGTCATGATGATGCAGTGCGTGGCGGGACTGGAGGCGCGCACCCAATGCAGCACGTCGAGACCATCCATGGGCGTCATGCGAAGATCGGTGACGACCACGTCGAAGCTGAGCTTTTGCAGAAGCTCGATGCCTTCGCGCCCGCTGCTGGCGGCGTGGACTTCGTGGCCGGCGCGCGTCAACACCTCCTCGACGTATTCGCGCATGATCGATTCGTCGTCAATGACCAGGATGCGAGATGGCGTCATGCTGTCCGTTCTATTCCGCGCGCGGGAGGCGGACGACGAAGGTCGATCCGCGCCCCACGGCGCTTGTGGCCTCGAGGGAGCCGCCGTGGCCTTCCACGATCTTCGCGGCAATGGCGAGCCCCAGGCCGGTTCCTTGTTCCTTGGTCGTGAAAAACGGCGAAAACACCTTGTCGATCTGCTCCTCCGTCATGCCGCACCCGTCGTCGCGAAACGCGATGACGACGCTCTCCGGGTCGATCGAAGACGTCACCGTGACGACGCCCCTTCCCTCGATGCTTTGCACGGCGTTGAGCAGAATGTTGAGGCAGACCTGACGCAGCCTATCGGGATCGGCGATGACGGCGATGCCGGGATCGACGCGGTTCTCGATGGCGATGGCCGCCTTGTCGCGAGGCAGGTAGCCCAGGGCGGATTCGACCAGATCGGCGCACGCGACGCGGCGCGGGCGCAGTTGCAGCGGGCGCGTGTATTCGAGCAGTTCGGTCACCACCTGTTCGAGCTCGCGCGCCCCCTCCAGGATGCGATCGACAAGGCGTCCGCGCGGATCGCCCTGCGACAAGTCGCGCGCAAGCAGTTCGGCGAACCCCCGGATGCCTCCCAAAGGATTGCGGATTTCGTGCGCGACGGTCGCCGCCAATTCGCCCACCGCGGCGAGCCGGTCCTTTTGGCGAACCAACGCGCGCAGTTCCTCCACCTCGGTCAAGTCGCGGAACACCTTCACCGCGCCGATGCGCGTGTGGGCGCGATCGGTCATGGGGGAATCCTTCTCGCTCACGGGAATGGCCCGCCCGTCCTTGGCGCGCAGTTCCATGATCTTGCGGCCCGCCGGCGCCGCGAAGGGGCGGCCAAACACGCGCTGAAACGGCGCGCCGATGACTTCGTCGGCGGCATAGCCCAGCGTGACCCCGCCGGCCCGGTTGAAAGCCGTCACGATGCCTTCCGTATCGACCGCGATCACGCCGTCGGACATGCTTTCCAGGATGGAGTTCAGGTACTGATTCTTGTACGCAAGTTCGCGATCGAGCGCCCGGTACGATTCCTCCAGGGTGCGCGTCGTCCGCGTGAATTGATCGAAGGCCTCGGCGAGGGCCTTCAGGTCTTCCGGCGTCGTGCTCATGCTTTTCTGTCGATGCGGATCGCGGCATCGTCCGGTCCGGCGTGATAACGCCTCAACAGGTCCTGTCCCTGGCGGATGCCGTTCCATGCGCGCTGCATCGTTTCCATTTTTTCGCCGACCGCCGCGATGGCGGCCTCGTGGGCCTCGATGAGTTTCGTCGCCAACCCTTCCGCGCGCTGGGCGAGTTCGCGCATGATGTGACGCTCGCTTGGGCTCAGACGGGCGTCCGCCTGCCACTCGCGCTGCAGGATAGCGAATTCCTCCTCGAGGATGTGCGTTCCATTGATGCGAATGCGTTGCCGCTCTTCAATCTCGCTCGGCTCCATCCGGACGATGTCCGCATCGAGCGCCTCCAATTCCGAAAGCAATTGTTCATACCAGGCGATCTGGCGCGCCAAATGGTCGCGCATTCGTTCGACGAGCAGCGGGTTGGGCATGGCGTCACCCTGTCCCTTCGGGGGAGCGCGTCTCCTCCGGTCCGGCGCTGGACGCCGGCGGGGGAAAAGCGTTTGCGCCGGGCGCGTCGTCAAGCGCGGCGGGCTCGGGCTCGAGCGCGATCTCCGCATGCCGGCCTAGGCGGCGCTGCAGGTCGATGTGCGCCATCCGTATTTTGGCGTCGGGCGCCCAGGGACTGTCGGACTGCGCGACGCGCTGGTACGCGGCGAAGCCGGCGTCGACGTTGCCTGTGCGCAATAACGCGTTTGCCCTCTGGAACTGGGCCCATTCCCGGTTTTCGAGGGTTGCGCCGCGCGGAAAATCCGCTTGCCCATATAGGTCGGCGGCGGCGCGAAAATCGCCCTTGTTGAAGTAATGATCCGCCAGCCGCAGGGCCGCCCTCTGGAATCGCGCCGCGTCGACCGGATCCTGCTTGGCCCGCTGTTCCAGCTCGCTAACCGCCACCCGCGCTTTGCCCGTCTGGTCCGTCACGAGCAACGCATCGAGGTACGCGGCATCGTCTTCCGGCGCGACAAAGCCGGGATGGTCTTGCCGGGCCTGCTCCATCAGCGGTATGGCCCGAGCTGGATCGGCCCGCAGCAGGATTTTCGCGTAGGCCGTGTTGAACGCATACGCCGTCTGGGGCGTCAGCGCGCCGGGGTCGATCTGGCGCGCCGCAACCAAGGCTTCGTCTACCCGGCCGCTCGCAAACGCGGCGATGGCGGCTCGGGCCGCGGTCTCCGGCTCAGCCGTGATGGCGGCGGCCTTTTTGTAGTGTTCGGCGGCCTTGGCATTCAGCCCGATCCCCTGATACATTTCCGCCACCGCCAGCATCGCCGCCAACCGCAGCGCGCTGTCTTCTGCTTCCGCCAGCAGGTTTTCCAGGCGGCGTATGGCCTGGACTTCCCGGCCTTCCTGATATTCGAGGCCAGCCAACTCGATGCGGGCCTGGCCCGCTTCGCGCGTCTCCGGAAATTTCGACGTCAGCGTTTCCAGGACCTGCCGCGCCCTGGCGTAATCCAGGGCGTTTTTGTAATCCTTGGCGGCTTCCACGAGAAGGGCCGGCTCTCGTTGTCCCCCAGCCAAGTATGCGGCGGCATGCATGGCGCCGGCGCCGGCGAACTGATCCAGCAGGCGCAGGAAACGGGCATGGTTCACAAGCGTTTGCGCATGGTCCGGAAACCGTTCCGCGGCCTGCGCCGCCAGTTGCGCGGCGTCGGCGCGTCGGCCCAACTGGTCCACGACTTGGCTCAACTCGACATATGCTTCCGGAATGACCGCGCTCTCGGGGAAGAATCCGATGAGTTCCCGCAGCACGCGTTCGGCTTCGGCAAGACGGCCCGCCGCGCGATAACTCCGGCCCAACAGAAGGTAGACGGCATCATTGCCTTGGATGGTGGTGGCCGTTTGAAGGCGTCTTTCGAGTTGGCGGATCGCTTCCTCGTAGTCGCCTTTATCGAAGGCCATTTTCCCCAGTTGCCAATACGCTTGGGCGCCCAGCCGGGAATTGGCGTTCCGCTGAGCCTCTTCCTCCAGCATCTGCTGCGCGGCCTGCGCCTGGTTGGCGCCCGCATAGGCGTCGGCCAGGGTCAATTTCGCTTCGCCGATCAGCGGCGATGCGGGAAAGGCTTCGATCAGCCTCCGGGCGAAGTCCGCCGCCTCGTCGCGCCGGCGCAATTCGTTGGCGTTGCGCGCCGCGCCGAGCAAAATCTGGTCCATGTTGCGGGCGTCTTTGTATGCGGCCAGCAATTGATGATAGAGACGGCGCGCTTCGTACGGAGCCCCGGCGCGTTCGTGCAGATCGGCGAGCCAGCACAATACTTCTGGCGCGCGCGGATGGGTGGGCTCCATGGCGGTCACGTCCAGCATGGCCGATCGCAGCCCAACCGTTTCCTCGCCAACCGGACCGGGACGCAGCATCCGGTATGCCGCCTCGATACGCTGATACCGGGCGTCCATGCGCTCGGGGCTTTCGGGAGCCTTGGCGATGGCCGGATCAAGCAGCCCTATGGCGCGATCGAAGTTTCCGGCCTCCATCAACTTTCCCGCTTCCGCCATGACCTCTCCCAGCGATCGCAGGTCCTCGGCCTTTAACGAGGGAAGATGGGGCTGCCGGTAGGGGTGCAGATACAGGTATGCGAACACGACGGCCGCCACGATGATCCCCGCGGCAAGCGACGTCGTTATCTTGAGCAGGTTCGCGGGAGCCCGGAATCGCGGAAGGCGCGGTCGCCGCAGCGTGCCGATGGCGCGTTCCGGAGCAGGCGCCGCCAACACGTCCTCGGGAGGCGTCGGGGCGCTTGTCGACGCGTTGGGCGTGACCCTGGTTTCCTCCGGGGCGCGGTTCCGCTTCTGGGGCGGCGAAGCGAACGGCGCCGCGAGGTCTGCAACAGGGGGCGCGGGGCTTTCGGCCTCGGCAGACGGGGCATCATTCGCCGCTAGAATCGAGTCCAAGATGTCTTGAGAGACGAGTTCTGGCTCCGTGTCCGCCGGGGCGACGGAAGCGGCCAGATTTTCGGTGCTGACGGCCTCGGTTTCGAGGGGCGGCGGAACGGCATCGGGCAACGCGATGGTGATGTCCGTGGGCACGGAGACCACTTCTCCCGAATGGGCGGCCACCACCGAAGTCGCGTCGTCCTCATCGAGCATCGCAATCAATGCGTCGATGTCCGACTGATCGACGGCTTCGGGAGCCTCGGAGACATCGTGCGGCTGGCCCGTTTCCAGCAAGGCGTCGGCGTCCGGCGGCGGTGTGCCGATGACCTCATCGAGATCGCTGACGACAAGAGGCCGGTCGGCATCTTCGTCATTCAATAGGGCGTCGATTTCGGATCCGACGATTCCCTGCGTTCCGTCGCGCATCGAGTCCGCCGGATCGTCTGGCGGCGCAGAGGATTCCTCGCCCGTCTCGGAGGGTGGGATCGCCGCTGCATTGGGCGAATCCCCGTGCGACGTCGGCTGCGCAAACAGCGCATCCAGGTCCGCCTGGCTCAGCAAAGGACCCAAGTTGCTCGTCAACTCGTCCGACGAGTCGTCTGACGAACGAACGGTATCATCCGGCTTGTCCGGCGCCACGATCCCTCTTCCCCCATGCGCACCGCCCCGATTCCCTATGTGCGGGGCCATGTCCGCTTGCGCGCGTCAAGCGAATGGTAGCATTTCGGCGAATGGGCGACAACCGAAAACGAGCGCCAACCCTTCTTCAGGTCGCCAGAATGTGCGCGACGCGGAGGAGTTGGGGGTCGAAACGCGTGCGGCATTCCCATGCTTCCGCGAGCGGGCGCAAGACCACCGCGTTGCCGCTCAGGCCGGCCATTTTGCCGCTCTCGCCTTCCAGCAGGGCCTCGACGGCGCGCACGCCCAGACGGCTGGCGAGGTTGCGGTCAAAAGCGGTGGGGCTGCCGCCGCGTTGCAAGTGTCCGATCACGACGACGCGCGGGTCTTTGAATTCGGAACGCTCGGCGACTTGCTTGGCGATGTCGATGGCGCGTCCGGCATCGTCGCCCTCGGCGACGACGACAATCCCCGATGTCTTGCCGACGGCATGTCCGCGGCGAAGTCGGCTGACGAGATCGTCGATGGCGGTGGGTTCCTCGGGGACGAGAATGGATTCGGCCCCTCCGGCG
>JAKJDA010000530.1 GCA_022706165.1 Candidatus Hydrogenedentota bacterium
GCGTCGGGATCATCGGGTTCGACAATGAGTCCCGTCTCGCCGTCAATTACGGCATCGACGACACCGCCCGAGCGCCCGGCCACTACCGGCTTGCCGTAGGCGTGGGCCTCTGTAAACACGAGCCCGAAGCCTTCCACTTGTCCGTTGGCGTCCGCGCCGGTGGGAAGGGCGAACACCTCGCACGCGGCGTAGAGGCCCGCGAGGTCCGTGTCGGAAACGACGCCGGGGAACAGGACACTGTTGCGGACGCCCAGCATGTTGGCCTCCTTGACGGTCTCGTAGAGGCGCGGCCCGCGCCCCACGAGCACGAGCACGGCGTCCGGGTGCCGCTTGAGGACGGCGGGCATGGCGCGCACTAGCGTAATATGGCCTTTGCGCGGGATGAAGCGGCCCACGCCGAGAATGACGTGCGGCGTATCGAGCACGAACTTGTGCTTAACCGTCTCGATATCGTCGGCGGATATCGGCAACGCCGCGGGCGCGCCGGGATAGATTACGCGGATACCGTCGGCGGGCACGTCGAACTCGACAAGGCGATCGCGCGTGTACGTGCTGATGGCCACGGTGAGGGCCGCGTGCTTGTAGATCGCGCGCAGCAACGCGCTCGCCAGCGGGTTCTTCTTGAACTTCAGGAACTCGTAGGCGTACGCGAACGTGATGTACGGCGTGCGCCGCCGGCGAAGACCAAAATAACCAATGAGACCGCTGGACGCGACATTGATACCCAAGACCACGTCGGCCCACGCCACGTGCGGCCACGATGCACCCAGCATCGGAATGACACGAAACCAGCCCAAACCATATCCGCGATAACGGACGACGCGATACGGTTCCCCCTCATCGAATGCCTGCATGTCGGGCAAACGCGGCGCAACGACAATGACCTCGTGTCCCTGCCCGACGAGCGCGCGCGCCACGTTCACGGTGACAGAGCTGATGCCGCCTTCAATCGGCGGATAATCGGCTGTGGGAATCAAAACCTTCACTGTATGGTCGCCGTCTCGTTTGCCCCGAAGCTACTGTCAAAAATGATTATACAGTCTCGAGTCCGGAGTCTCTAGTCTGATTAGTAGGGGCGGAATCCGTCCGCCCCATCCAGAGAATACTACGGCCCGCAGCACCAATGGAATATGACTCCACCAAGTGTGGAGAATGAGCGAGCGATAACCCAATTCACAGCCCATCACCGCTGCGTTCCTTGGCTTGCGGGCTGGATAGGGCGGACGGATTCCGCCCCTACTTTGGGCATGGATATTGTACTTTGGGCGTTGAAGAAAAAATACAGGCAAACAGTGGGTGAAGGCTGAAAGACAATAGCCCCGGGGGGGTATACGTCATTCCCGGAAGACAGGACCTGCTTACTTCTGCTTGGTCTTGTTCGGCAAGACGCCCACCCACGACAGCAGGCGGTATTTGAGGATCATCATGATCATCTCCATGCCGAGGAAGAAGGCCTTCACCTTGCTGCCGGTCACGCTGGATGTGCCGACGCGCTGGCGGTAGTTGACGGCGATCTCGACGAAGGGGATGTCGTTGAGGATGGTGAGTAGCAGAATTTGCGGGCCGAAGGCGCTGCCGCCGACGGTAAACTGCGGCGCGATTTTCTCGTAGGCTTCGCGGTGAAGCAGGCGCATCGAGCAGCCCACGTCGGTGAGGATGGTGGTGTTGAACAGGAACTCGACCATCTTGCCGACGGCCCAGTTGCCGAACTTGAGGAAGAAGCCCATGTTGGCGCCTTGCCACACGAACTCGCGGCTCGTGCGGGTGCCGAAAACGACGGGCATGTCGTCGGAGTATGCGAGCAGCTTGATGACGTCGTGGCCCGAAAACGTGCCGTCGGGCTCCGCAATGATGAGCAGGTCGCCGGTGGCCTCTTCGAGGCCTTTCCAAATCGCGTGGCCGTAGCCTTGTCGGGTCTCGTAGACCAGGCGGGCTTGGGTTGGGCGGACTTCGTCGTCGGTGCCCTCGGCGGCGTTGTTGTTCACGACGACGATCTCGTCCACCAACCCGCTGGCGAAAAAGTCCTCGATGGCGCTGCGGATGGAATCTTTTTCATTGTAGGTTGGAAAAATTACGCTGACCTTCTTGTC
>JAKJDA010000531.1 GCA_022706165.1 Candidatus Hydrogenedentota bacterium
TGCGCCTCGGTGGGCAATCGGCGGCCTCTCCAACCGGCATACGCCTGCGCATCGTAATACGTGACATTCGTCATGGGAAGCCTCAGGTCCGCGGAAAGAGATGCCGGCAAAGGCCATCCCCCCGCGACGCCTTGCGCGAACCGCTCAAACTCCCCGCGGGAAACCTCAGTCCGCTCGATGAAGAACCCCTCCGTCACGACGGTGGATCGTCCGGTTGCATCGACAATTTCCGCTTTATCCGGAGGAACAAAGATCATGCCCTCCGGCTGGATGAGGATGGCCAGATAATGCTGCAGCGCACGCCACGCCTGATGCAACGCGTCGGCGGTTCCTGCCTCGTGTTGCTGTTGCGCGAATTTCCATAGGGCATCGCCCTGGGCAAGGACAGGCCTCCACGCAGGATCGTTGCCCATCCGCACAAGCGCCCGATTTCGCGCAGAGACGATACGGGTTCCCAGCGCGTCGAATTCAGTTTCTTCGACGCTTGGCGCCGCTTCGGTCGCGTCTCTTTCCATAACAGCGGCGCGCTCAATGGCATTCCTGCGATCTCGATCCAAAACATAGACGCCGAAACCGCCTGCAATCAGAATGACCAGCGCCAGACCGACGCCGGCGGCTTTCCTGCCCCAGGGGGATCGGGCACGCGTCGTGAGAGGATGGGGAGCGGCGATGTCCGTTCCCGACTCGATCGCTGCACGAATAGGGCGTAGCGCGGTCTGCAAATCTTCCGCGCACTGGAACCGATCGTCGGGATTGGGTTCCAGGCATTTCGCGAGAATCGGGTCGATGACCGGCGGCATGTCGCGCGTCTGCTGCGATGCCGGCCTCGGCACGCCCGTCGGCAAATTGTTCGTAAGAATCTCGTATAGAACGACGCCAACGCTAAAAATGTCGGCGCGCGCATCGACGCGGCTGCTGTCCCGAAGCTGCTCGGGCGACATGTAAAGCGGCGTGCCCATCACCACCGATGCCGCCGTAAGGCGCGGATTCGCCACCAGCTTGGATATCCCGAAATCCATCAGCTTCACCTTGCCCTCCGTGGTGAGCATGATGTTTTCCGGCTTGATATCGCGGTGAATGGTGTACTGGTGCGCGTATTTCAACGCCTCGCAAACCTCGTCCATGATGCGCAGCGTCGTCTTGATAGGCAGGCGCGACCCCGCAGGCAGCTCATCGAGAATCGTGCGCAGCGACTTGCCCCGCACGATCTCCATCGAGATGTACAACAGATTCTCCGCCACGCCGATATCGTGCACGCGCACAATGTTCGGATGCGAAAGCTGCCGGGCGATCCGCGCTTCGTTGTAGAACCGCTCGACGACGAGCTTGTCGCGGGCAAACTGCGGCAACAACGTCTTGAGCGCGACTTCCTCGTTCAAGGTGTTGTCGTGCACGCGGTAGATGCATCCCATCCCGCCCCGGCCCAGCATGTCCAGGACCGTGTAACGACCCGCGACGACTTGCCCCTTGCGGAACAACACCGCCTGCCCCTGTTGCGGCGCGCTCCGCCGCGATGCTTGCGGCAAGGAAGAGCCGCACCGGCTGCAAAGCAGCGTGCCTTCTGGGTGGACCGAGTTGCATTTGGAACACGTCACGTTCGTCATCGCGGCTTGTCCTGCGCCCTTTCCGCCCTCTCCCAAACCCATTCCGCCCGCAAAGCGTTCACCTTGCCCAGTCGCCCCGGGCGATCAACCTAAACCGATCCTCATGGTCGCTTCCCGTCGGCCAAGGCTTCCGCCTCGGCGCGCCGATCAAACTTGAGCCCAAGCTGGCTCGCATATTGCAGCGACGAGCGAATGAACTGTTTCCCCTCATCCGCCTTGCCCTCTGCAATCAACAACTGGCCGACATCGAGCAAAATGGTGGGATCGGCAGGTTGCTGTTCGAGGGCAATCGTAAGGTTTTTGCGCCCCTCCTCTAAATTTCCCGTCCGGAGCTGCGCCAAGCCCAGCGTATGCAGCACGCGCGGATTGGAGGGAAGCTTGCTCTGGGCGGCTTGGGCCAACCCCAGCGCTTTCTTCGCGTCCTCCCCCGACTGCAGCATGTTGTACGCAAGATTGTTGGCCACGGCCGGGTCCTCGGG
>JAKJDA010000532.1:0-1705 GCA_022706165.1 Candidatus Hydrogenedentota bacterium
TGTTGTTGCTCGCCCCGGGCCACACGGGCCTGTTGGCCAGCGGGCCGCCGCACGATGTGCTCACCGACGATCTCCTGTCGCGCGCATACGGCGCCTTTATCCGTGTCGTACGCCATCCCGTGAGCGGCGCGCCCCTCGTCACGGCCGACGTTCCGCCGCAGGAGGATATTCCATGAAACCGCGCGTGTCGCCCTGGATCGCCGCGTCCGTGTTGGCCGGTCTTTGCGCGCTCCTCGTGGGCATGAGCCTCATGGTGGGCGCGGAGCGGCTGGACGTGTCGCGCGCGTGGCATGAATGGCGGAGCGGCGTTTCGCTGGCCGAATCGCCGACGCTCAGCATCCTGGTGGAACAGCGCATGCCGCGCACCTTGGCGTCCTTGATCGCGGGAGCCGGTCTCGCCCTTTCCGGCTGCGCGTTTCAGGCCCTGCTGCGCAATCCATTGGCAACGCCCTACATCCTTGGCGTGTCGAGCGCCGCATCGCTCGGGGCCTTTACGGCGACCATCCTCCTGCAATACATGGGCGTGTCCTATGCCTTTGCCGGGTTCTCGGGCGTGCAAGTGATGGCCTTCGTATTCGCGCTCGCGGAAGTGTCGATCATTTATGCGATGGCCGCCGCTCAGGGGCGGATCAGTCCCGGCGTGCTGTTGCTTGCCGGGGTGACCATCGGCAACCTCGCCAATGCGGGCATCCTCATGCTCCGGTATCTCGCCAAGCCCGACCAACTCGTCTCGATGGACCGTTGGCTCATGGGCGGCGTGAACGTGCTGGGATATAGACCTGTTCTGACGTTGTTCCTCGGCGTGACGCCGTGCCTGATCGTTTTGTTGGCGCAGGCATCCAAGCTCGATCAGCTTGGTTTCGGCGTCGAACTCGCCGAAAGTCGCGGCGTCAACGTCCGGAAATTGCAAGCCGTGACCTTCGTCATCGGATCGTTGATGACCGCCGTGATTGTGTCGGAGGTGGGGCCCATCGGTTTCGTCGGCCTGCTTGTGCCGCATGCGGTCCGGACGTTCACCGGATCGCGTCACCGTTTGCTGATGCCGTTGACCCTCGTGGCCGGCGGCGCCTTTCTCTGTTTCTGCGACATCCTCGCGCGCAAGCTGCTCACGGGCGAGACGCCGATCGGAATCATCACGTCGTTATTCGGCGGACCCTTTTTCCTCTACATGCTCTTGCGCAAACGTCTTTCCGACTGGGATATGTAGCGAACGGAAGGTCGTTTCGTTCGCGCCGCGGCAGGTCGCGGGCCCGTCACGCGGTTCCGTGCGGCTGCGTCGCGGGCCGGATTCCGAGCAAGGTCTGCGGCGTCTCGTAGAATATCGCGCGCGCGATGGCAACGGCCGTCTCGAAATCGTATTGGCCGATCGCGATTTTGTCGGCCAGCGTTCCGGCGAGCGCCCGTCTGACCAAGGCCGCTTTGGCCCAGGCCCATTCAACGCAATAGGCATCGGAAAAGAAGCCGATTTGCTTGTTCACGGGCAGCATATCGAGGCGTTCCGCCATGACGCGGCTCATGATCGACGGGAAGAAATTGTGCCACCAATAGGCGGCCAATGAGACGTTGGGCAACTCGCGGCAGAGCGTGCAGAGCGATTGATTGGCATGCGCGCTCGACAGGTAGCACTGGAACCGCAACTGCGGATGGCGCCCTGCCATGGCGGCGAATTGGCCGATGGTGCGTTGCGCCAAGCGGCTGTCCGTCT
>JAKJDA010000532.1:1797-2068 GCA_022706165.1 Candidatus Hydrogenedentota bacterium
CCCGCCAAAAAAGCCTCGTGAATGTACGACGCGTATATATCGCGCTCGGAAATGCCGGCGACGTCGCGCCGCGCAAGGGCCTGTTTCATTTCCTCGTCGCTTACGGTCAGGTAGTCGATGTCGGTCGACAAATGCGTGGCCGTTGAGAGGACGTCGTCGATGGGTATCTGTTTCAGATACCACGCCATGGCCTCGTGAACATCGTCCAGCGTGCGAATGACGCGTTGCGTGGGCGGACGCACGCCGCCGATGGGCATGGCGGCCGCAGGCG
>JAKJDA010000533.1 GCA_022706165.1 Candidatus Hydrogenedentota bacterium
GGCGTCTTCGAGCCACAAGCCCATCAACGCCGAGGTCCCGGCGATCGTCTGCTGACCGCGATAGAGCAGCGCCGGAATCACATAGCCCCGGCATTCGCGCAGCTTATCGTATAAGGGACGATATGCCGGATTCGATGTCATGCGAACCCAATCAAGAGGCGCGGCCTGCACGCACAGAAAGCGCCCATAGCGCGCACAAAGCTCCGATGCGGCCATCACCCAGCGCGCCGTGGGCGGGAGGGCGAATTCAACGCCGCCGCCGAACGTGACGTATTCGTTGAACGAGAGGCCGTTCGCCTGGAGTCCTTTCACGCAACCAAACTCGGCCAACAGCGCCTCGATAAGTTCCATGGGGTATATGCGCGCCGGGTCGGCATCGGCGACGCGCGCGACGACGGGGATGTTGGCCTGTTGCAAGACGGCAAGCGCCGTGCGGTAGCGTTCATGCCGTGCGGCGGGGTCGGGCCCCCACACGTCGATTTGCAGCGTCGCGAACGGACGAAGCCGCAGCGGCATCTGTCCCCAGACCTGCGTCACCGCCTGGGCGTATGCGGCGGGATCGGCTGTTTCGACGCCCGTGACTTGAAAAAGAAACAGCGGATGGTCTGCGTTGATCTCCGTCGCCAATGGGGGAAACGGAGCCGCAGGGGCCTCTCCGGCAACCGCCCACGCAACAGCGATCACGATGCTTATCGACAAGGTGCGATTCATGGTTTTGTCCATAGCGCCGCGCATGCGGGCTCGATTGTACCGTCCTGCAAAGACTTGTACAAGGAATGCCCACCATCCACTTTTTTCAGGGGAGTGGGCGGACCTTGGAAACAACGACTCGCAGCGTTGGCGTCTCCTTGAAGTTAATGCTTGGGATCGCAAAAAAGTGCCCGTGAATGAACAAGGCAGGGACGAGGGCTTTCACCACTGATATCCCAATGCGCGCATCTGCTCTTCCCGTTGCTTGCGCTCCTGGGGGGATTCCTCCCGAGAGGCGTCTGAGGCGATGGGTGTAAAGAGGAGTTGTCCGATAAAGGCGGCGTGCGTTTTGGCGGCTTCCTCGAAGACGACGTGAAATGCGCCGTTGAGAACCGTGTAGGTTCCAATCTCGACCTGGCGGAACTCGCCCGGGGCGTCATCGCACACGATGCGTTGGGGGTGCGCGTCTTGCTGCGCCTGCACGAAAAACGCCGATGCGCGCATGGGAGCAGGCCCTGAGAACGCCATGCACTCGACGAACACGCGGTACGTGCCGTTGGGGATTTCCAGACGGACCCTTAGGGGAGGGAGAGGATCGCTCAAGTCTGGGATGCCCAGAACGGCGCCGCCGAACCAAATCCATGCCGGCGGAAGGAAGGGTTCGAGCGCCGGATCAACGGCGGCGCGAATGGCTCCAGGACGCAGCAAAAAAGGCCCTTCGCTCACATAGGGGTTGTGCGGGTCCAATCGCACGTGGAACGTGGCGCTCGTATATTGCGTCAGAAGGGCGTCGTATGCGTTCCACTTGGGCATGATGTCCGCCATCATCAGCGACCGCAAGCGGTCGGTGGCGGCCGCGTCATGGACTGGGTGGAGGGAAGCCAGCGCGAAAGGGGCATCGAAAAGCGTCTCGACGCCGGTGCGCGTGTCGTAGAAATAGGCGTTTTGGAAAGTCCGCAGCACGAACGTTGGATGCCCGGCTTGCCATCCGGGGCTTCTCGCAAATACGAAGGAGCGATTGGGAAGCGCCTCCATGGCTGGGTTTGAAAATAACGGGCGCACATCCTGTCCGTCGAATTGGGCCGTGGTGGACAGGCCGATCATGGCGATCAATGTTGGCGCGATGTCGACGTTCTCCGTGAGGGCGCGTATGCGGACGCCTTGGGGGATTCCAGGCCCGGCCATGATAAAAGGCGTGTGCATGACCTCTTCGCACATGATGCCATGTCCAATTGAATGTCCATCTTCGGCCAGGGCCTCTCCGTGATCGGAGGTCACGATAACAATAGTGTTTTCTTCGAGGCCGTTTTGGCTCAGATAGTCGAGCAACTCGCCGATCTGAGCATCGGACTCGCAAATGGCCCCGTCGTAAAG
>JAKJDA010000534.1 GCA_022706165.1 Candidatus Hydrogenedentota bacterium
CCAACACGACCCCACGGCGGCGCGGGTGGCACCGCGCCCTCCCAGGCAAGAGCGAATCAGGAAGCGCCCGCCCATCCCATCTCTCCGCTTCTTCCCCTATGGCGTGGTGGGAGATACTGGACTCGAACCAGTGACCCCTTGCATGTCAAGCAAGTGCTCTAACCAACTGAGCTAATCCCCCAATTTAGGAAACAGGCGCACATATTACATTCTGGCGTCGCAAAAGTCAACCACCAAATTTTAATTTGCGCGTTGCAGTTTTTACCCGTGTCCGACTTGTGTTTTTGCACCGACTCGCGCGAAAAAGAGGGGCGGAACAAGTCCGCCCCTCCAGGAACAACAAGTTATGCCGTTTGTTGTTTAAATCCTTATTTGGCCTTTATCTGGCCGGCCTTGGCCATGGAGCGCGCTTCGACGCTCTGTATCTCCGCGAACCCTTGCGAGCTGACAGGATTGAGCCCCTTGCTGGCCTCCATCGAGGCATCCTCTTCGAAATAGAGCGAGCCCTTGACGCCTTTGAGCGACTCGAAAAGGATGTTGCCCTTGTACAACCCCACGGTGACCGTGCCGGATGCGAAGTTTGCATACGTCTGCACCGCCGCAAATGCGGCCTCGGTGGCGAGGTCGTAGTAGCGCCCGTCGTATATCTGAGTGCCTATGAAGCGCGACAGCTCCGAGAACATCGCCGTGGCGCGCTTGTCGAGGATCGCCTGGTAGATGTAGCGTAGCGATTTGCCCAGCAGCTCCATCCCCGGCGCTTCGTAGACGCCGCGGCTCTTTGTGCCGATGATGCGGTTCTCAAGCGCATGGCTGAGCCCCACCCCGTTCCTGCCCGCGATTTTATTCGCGGCCATGAGCAGCTCAACCGGATTCATCTTCTCGCCGTTGATCGCGGTGGCGCGCCCCTTGACGAAAGTGATTTCGACGCTTTCGACCTTCGACGGCGCCTGCATGGGCCAAACGCCCATGGTGGGCTTGACGATCGTCATGGCCGTTTCCAGGCTTTCGAGATCTTCGGCCTCGTGGGAAAGACCTGCAAGGTTCCCGTCCGTCGAATACCGCTTCTTCCCGCCGGGAAACGCCACGATGCCGAATTTGGCCAGATACTCGCACATCTGCTTGCGGCCGGGGAACTCTTTGAGCAGCTCGGCGTCGCGCCACGGCGCGTAGACGGTCATCTTAGGGTCGAATATGTTGGTGTAGCGCTCGAAGCGCATCTGGTCGTTGCCGCGGCCAGTTGCGCCGTGCACAAGCGTGGATATGCCGCGCTTTTTCATTTCCCTGACGAGCTTCTTGACGGTGACGGCGCGGCCGATGCCCGTGGAATTCCAGTAGCCGCCATCGTATGTCGCTTCCGCCATTATCGTTTTGAAACACGCTTCCGCCATTTCCTTCTTGACGTCCACGATGACGGTTTCGACGCCGCACGGAGCCATTTTCTTTGCCACGTCGCGTATGTCCGCCTCGTCGGGCTGCCCGAGATCCGCCGTGAAGCAAAGCACGTCGGCGCCCGCCTCCACGAGTCGCTTGGCTATCGTCTTGCTGTCAAGCCCGCCCGATACGCAAATGCCGATTTTACGGCCTTTCATGTCTTTAACAGTGAGTGCCATCTTTAATCTCCTTCGCTATGTGCGCAATTATTCGTCGTCGTTGCCGAACATCTGATCAAGCGTGTCGTCTATCATCTCCAGACCTTCTTCGAGATCTTTGTCGGTGATGTTGAGCGGCGGCAGGAACCTGACCACGTGCTCGCCGGCCGTCAGCGCCAGCATTCCGCTTGCGCGCAGCTCCTCGACAACCTCCTTCGCGCTCCCCTTCATCACCATGCCCACGAGCAGCCCTTTGCCGCGGACTTCGAGGACGTCGTCGTATTCCTCGACAAACTTCTGGAGCCCCTGCATGAAGAGCTGGCCGTACTCTTCGGCGCGCTCGGCGAGCTTTTCCTCCTCCATGACGTCGAGGTATGCCATCGCCGCCGCGCAGGCGAGCGGGTTGCCGCCCATGGTCGTGCCATGCGAGCCCGGCGTAAACACGTCGGAATACTTCGGC
>JAKJDA010000535.1 GCA_022706165.1 Candidatus Hydrogenedentota bacterium
CTTCTCTTAACGCGGTATTGATCCGGGCAGCCTTCCGTTCAGCACGGAAGTTCAGCAGCTTCCACAGGCGCGGATGAGCCTGGAGCCGGCGCTCGATGCCGTCCAACGAACGGAAGATGAAGGGGTTCAAGGCGAGCGAAATGATGGCTGCACCGACAAGGACGTTGTGTTGGGCTTCACCCATGAGCCCGAACCGGCGCGCGGCTTCGGACAGAATAAACGAGAATTCACCTATTTGTGCCAGGCCAAGGGCAACGGTAAGCGCGGTGCGAACGGACTGCCCAAGAACGGCCACGATCACGAGGGCCGCAAGCGGCTTTGCCAGAAAGATGATGCTCAGGGCGGCCAGCATCATGAGGGGTTCGCGGAACAGGGACATGGGGTCAAACAGCATGCCGACAGATACAAAAAACAGGACCGCGAAGGCGTCGCGCAAGGGAAGCGCGTCGGCGGCGGCCTGATGGCTCACTTTGGATTGGGCCACGACCATTCCGGCCAGGAAGGCCCCGAGCGCCATGGAGGCCCCAAAAACGACATAGGCCCCGGCGGCGACTGAAATCGAGAAGACGAGCACGGTCAGTGTGAACAGTTCGCGGGACCGCAGACGGGCTACCTGGAGCAGGACCCAGGGGACGATGCGCGCTCCGGCAATCAGGACGACGGTGATAAGGGCGGCCAGCTTCAGCAGGACCGCTACGATGGCCATGGCCGGGCTTTCCGTTGCGACGGCTTCCGTGGCCGTCTGCCCCAGAATGGGTATTAACACGAGAACGAGGACGGTCATTAAGTCTTCGACGAGCAACCACCCCACGGCGACGTGTCCTGGGTGGGAGTCGAGGGCCTCCGCATCGGTAAGCACGCGGATGAGCATGACGGTGCTGGCGACGGCCATGGCCATTCCGAGGACGGCGCCGGTCCGCAGGTCGAGCCCGAGCGCGGCAAACAGGGGCATCGAGCAGACTGTGGCGATGAGGCTCTGGCCCAAGGCGCCGGGGATGGCGATGCCTTTTACCATGAGGAGGTCGTGGAGATGGAAGTGGAGTCCGACGCCGAACATGAGCAGGATAACGCCTATCTCGGCCAGTTGGGGCGCCAAATGAACATCGCCGACGAACCCGGGGGTGTGAGGCCCGAGGATGACGCCGGCGACCAGGTAGCCGATAATGGGCGAGAGGCGCAGGCGTTGCGCGAGCAGGCCCAGCAGCCATGCGGCAGTAAAACCGGCGGCGATAGTGAGTATCAGGCTTGTGTCGTGCACTTCTTCTCCATTCCAAATATGAGAACATGATTTTTTTATGATGTTTTTCCGGAGACAATAATATCTGCATACGCAGGTCAGAAACAACGCAGCGCCGTTTCGTGCGCGCGTGCTGTCAAGATGGCGGGGGCGTTGAAGGCGGCGCAACTCGAAAGAAGAGGTCGCTTCGCTTACACGGCGAAGCCGCTGTCGCCTCTTCGCCGCTTCGCTTAGATGCCAGTCGGGAGATTGGCGTTCCCGGGGCAAATTTGCAGCCGCGCCCTAATATTTCGCTAACAATGGACGGCTAGTTTCACTTACAGGACCGATGCCGGTAGAATGGGTTGGTATTCAAATTAGGGGATCACTGTGGCCAAACAGCATGTTCTGATAGTCGATGATGAAGAGGACATCTTGCAGCTTGTCGAGTATAACCTTAACAAGGCGGCGTATACGTGCACGTGCGTATCGTCGGGGCCTGAAGCCATCAAGGCGGCGCGGACGATGTTGCCGAATCTGATTGTTCTTGATCTGATGCTTCCGGGCATTGACGGATTGCAGGTGTGCGCGACGCTCAAGCACGATCCGAAGACGCAGGAGATTCCTATTGTCATGTTGACGGCCAAGGGGACTGAAGCGGACATTGTGCGCGGGCTTGAGATGGGGGCGGACGACTATATCACGAAGCCGTTTAGTCCCAAGGTGCTGGTGGCGCGGATCGCCAATGTGTTGCGGCGCCAGCCTCGCAAATCGGGCGACGAGGCCGCTTCGCTGCATATACAAGACCTGGTTATTCACCCGGGGCGGCGGG
>JAKJDA010000536.1:0-295 GCA_022706165.1 Candidatus Hydrogenedentota bacterium
GCGTATGTGTTGCCGTAGCGATGGCCGTCACGATCCGCTCCGGCGGATCCCCGCAGGAATTCCGAATAGAGGCGCGTCATCATTGATAGGGCTTGCCGCGTTGTTATGACGCGGATGAGGGCGCCAATTTGCCATTTTCCGGTGACCTTCCTAGAATGGCCGGTGTAGCGCGGGACGCGGCCCCTTCCCCCGGCGTGGATATGGGCGGCGATTACGAAAGGAAATGCATGTTTCGTCTTATCTATCTGACGATGGCGGCCCTTGGGTTGGTGGCGATCGGCTGGAACGCGGCGGG
>JAKJDA010000536.1:324-2045 GCA_022706165.1 Candidatus Hydrogenedentota bacterium
CCGCCGATGCACCATCCAGCCAGGACCATGTGCGCATTTGGTTTGAACCTTTCCTGCAACAGTCTGGGAAGAGCGTTCAGGTGCGGATAGACCCTGTTCCACCGCAATCGCGCGACGAGTCCGTCACGCTTTTCGGGACCCTGCTGTGCCCTGCCGATGCCATCGACATGCGGCTCAAACTCGATGTCGTTGATGTTTCCGGCAAGACGCTTCAGACCGGTTCCTTGCGAATGGAGGTGATAGCGGGCCCCAATCCCTTCCGGTTCACGCTGGATCCGTCGACGTTGCCTCCCGGCGAGTATACGGCGCGATTAGCGGTCAGTCATCAACGCAGTTTGACTTCCGCGACGGCGGCGGCGGCGGCGCACGTCATATCCGAGCAGCAGCTTTGGAACGCGCTGCAACGGGCGGAAGCCGACCATGCCGCGCTCAAGGCATACCTGGATCAGCAGCCCGAGCCTCTGTCGAACTACGTCCAGGTCAAGATGACGACGAGTTCCGCGGCGATGGCGCAAATCCGTCTTGCGTTCGAGAGCGGGGAATGGCCCAAGGCGCAAGATCTCGTCCGCTATCTGAACGCCGCCAACGGTTGGGTGCGCACGCGCTTCTCCCTGGAAGGATCCGACAGCGCGCGACGCGTCGTCATGCCCGCGTTCGATGCGGCGGCGATCACGCGGCGCGACGGGCTTTTCTGGCAGATGGACCGGCCCATTTTCCTCTTTGGAACGACTCTCCCTTCTGGCGGAGCGGATGACATTCAGCGGCTTGCTCGGCTGGGTTTCCAGCTGATATCCCTGGAACCCGAAAAGACGCACGGCGAGGAAATAAAGTCGATTCTGGCGGCGGCCGCGGACCAAAACCTTGTGCTGGCGTTGGATTTGCGTTCGATTCTGACGCCGGAGAGGGACGCGATCGATTACGCCGCTGGGGGCGTGGCGATTGATCATGCCCTTTCCGAGGCGGCTTCCCTGCTTGCCGACGCGCCTTCGGCGAAAGCGCTGGCGTGTATCGACCTGCCGCCTATGTCGCCCCTGACCGAAGACGACCGCCAACGGTTTATCGAGCGCGTCCGCGCTTACTACGCCGATCGCGATGATGTGAACCAGGCGTGGAAAATGCATCTCAGGGATTTATCGGAGATTCCAATCGATTGGAGCCATAAAAAGATCGCCTATCAGTACGATCTGCAGCTTTTCCATATGGATCGAACTTCAACCGTAGTGGCCATGATGCAGCAGGACGGCGAAAAACGCTTGGAAGGCTTGCCGCTTGCCGTGCGTTTTAGCGGCGACATTTTCAATCTCGGCGATGCCCGCCGCGGCATCGATTACGAGAGAATCTGCGGCATGTCTCCGTTCACGGCGTGCGTGTCGCAACCCCGGATCGACGCGTCGCCCTATGCGCTGCCGTATCCATTGCCAGCGGCAATGTACGCCCTGCTCCATTCGTTCGCCCCGGACAAGCCGATTGTGGACTTCGGTCAGACCTTGCTGGGCGGGGATGTCTTGTCAACGTCGGACTTGGCGGATGTCGTGACGTCGCTCATGTGGGACAACGTCCTGGCGGGGCTGAGCGGCCTGGCCTTGAACATGGGCGACAGGGCTTCGTCGTTGGCGGATGTTCCGGAACTGGCCGACGCCTATGCGACCGCCGCTCTCGACATCAATCGTTTGGCGCCTGTCATTCAGGCGTTCCGGGAACGCCCCGCCGATGCCGCGATC
>JAKJDA010000537.1 GCA_022706165.1 Candidatus Hydrogenedentota bacterium
GGGCTTAAAGCCGCGACCCTCGGAGCGATCACCGCGCGGCTTGAACGAGCGTCCTTCCCCGCGGTCCTCACGCGGCCTGAACGAACGCCCCTCGCCGCGATCGCGCGAACCGAAATCCCTGCGCGGCCCACGCTCGGCCTCTTCCTTGCGGAAATCATCTCGCTTGCCGGCATAAGCGCGCTTCTCGCCATACGGACGCTTGTCACCCGATGGACGCTTGTCACCAAACTTCCGGTCACCGAATGTCTTTTCGCCACGAGGTCCCGAAGACCGCACAGGCCGTTCGTCACGTGAGCGTCCTTCGCCGCGCCCGCCTGCTCCACCTACGCGGCCTCTGCCGCCGGCCTTAAAGCCCCCACCTGCTCCGCCATCACGGCGCGGCGGACGGCCGTTGTTTTTGTCGTTGTCGCGGGGCATGAATGATCTCTCAAAGCGTTGGGCAGACTATGGGACTGTCGCACGACGCGGGAATGGCTGGCGGCACGCGCCCTTGTAAAACAGGGCGCATTTTCGCGCAAAACCGGCTCTCGCGTTTGCTGAAGGTGTTCTCCTAACAGAGTTTATCGCCGGAAACGAGGCATGACGGCACAATCTTTCATGGATTTGGCACTGAAACAGGCCAAAATCGCCGAATCCGCCGGGGAAGTGCCCATCGGCTGCGTGATCGTGCGGGACGGCACGGTGATCGCACAGGCCGGTAACCGCACCCTCACCGACCGCGACCCGACCGCCCATGCCGAAATTCTCGCGATCCGCGAGGCGGCCCGGATTGCTGGCAGCGAGCGGCTGACCGGTTGCGATCTCTATGTCACACTGGAGCCCTGCACCATGTGCGCCGGGGCGATCTCTTTCGCGCGTATCCGCAGACTCTACTATGCGGCGAGCGATCCAAAGGGCGGTGCCGTGGATAGCGGCGTGCGGTTCTTCGCCTCGCCGACCTGCCACCATGTGCCGGAGATTTATCCTTCCGTCGGCGAAACCGAGGCCGCCACGCTACTAACGAATTTTTTCAAAGCGCGGCGCTAGTCGCCTGATTTCGGACTACAGCAGATTGATCTTCATGCCCTCGTGCGAGGCGTCGAGACCCAGCCGGACGTAAAAACGCTGCGCATCAGTCCGCCTCTTATCGGTCGTGAGTTGCAACTGCTTGCAGCCACGCGCGCGGGACTTGGCAATCACCGCATCCATCATCTGTTCGCCGATGCCAAGGCCGCGCAATGAACGATCAACCCGCACGCCTTCGACCTTCGCGATCCAGCTTCCATGATAGGACATGCCCGGAATGAAGGTGAGTTGCAGGCAACCCATCACCGCGCCCTGGTGATCCCAGACATAAAGCGTGTTGTTGGGATCGCTCGCGATCGCATCGAACGCAGCGTCGTAAGCGGCCATGTCACCGGAGAAATCCTCGCGTCCGCGTGCGACCTCATCATCGGCCAGCATCTCGACGATCCGGCGGATGTCCTCGCGGCGCGCTTCACGTAATGGCATTCAGCTTTTCTCCAAAAGGAATTTTAACAATGCGTCGGCGGTTGCCTGCGGATTTTCTTCCGCAAGGAAATGACCTGAATCGATCGCCTGGCCGCTGACATGGGTGGCCCACTTGCGCCAGGTATCGAGCGGGCTCGATGCCGACGATGCAATACCCGCACCGCCCCACAGCGCCAGGAGAGGCACTGCAATCTTGTTGCCGGCCTCGATGTCGGCCTTGTCCTGCTCGAAGTCGGCATAGGCCCCGGCGCGATAGTCTTCACACGCGGCATGAATGCGCAGCGGATCACGAAACGCGGTGAGATAATGTTCCACGGCACGCGGATCGAACGGATTGGGCGCGTCTTTCTTCGCCCAGCTTTTGAATGTGCGGCCGAAATAATCGTCGGGGTTCGACGCAATCAGATTTTCCGGCAATGGATGCGGCTGAGCGAGAAAAGCCCAGTGATAGACCCGCAACGCGAAATCGCGGTCCATTTTTTGCCAGTAGTCATAGGTCGGCAGAATATCCAGCGTCGCCAAACGCGACAGCCGCCCCGGATGATCCAGTGC
>JAKJDA010000538.1 GCA_022706165.1 Candidatus Hydrogenedentota bacterium
TTGGGAAGGGGTCTGGGGAAACCCTTCTTCCCAAGAAGGGTTTCCCCAGATAGCTTTGTTACCTCTTCAGGAGGCTTTTTATGAGACTTGTACGCATAGGCACGGCGGCGGTATCGCTGAAGGTTGGTGATTTTAAGGGCAACGGCGCGCGGTTGCGCGAAGCCATTGAGGCGGCGCAGGGAGACGGCGTGCATTTGCTCGTCACGCCCGAGCTGAGTTTGTCTGGATACAGCCTCGAAGATCGCATCTGGTGGCCTGACATCGCCCGCCGCAGTTGGGACGCGCTCGAAGACCTTGCCTCCGCGTGCAATGAAACTGCTACGTTCGTTGGATTACCCATCCAAGCGGACCGCGCGTTCATGTACAACGCGGTGGCGCTGTTGTATGGCGGCCGTATTCATGGCCTCATCCTCAAGAAGTTTCTGCCGACCTACAGCATTTTCTACGAAGGCCGCAACTGGACGCCGTGGCGCGAAGGCGTCACCGAGATCAACGGCGTGCCCGCGGGCGACATCGTGTTCGACCTGCCCTTTGGCAAGGTCAGTGCCGAAATTTGCGAAGACATGTGGTCGGCGCATTCGCCCGCGTTTGCGCGCGTGGCGGCGGGCGCAGAGATTATCTGCAACAGCAGCGCGTCGCCCTTCACCCCGCGCAAGAACAAGCACCGTCGACGTTTGATCGTCGGCGCAGCGTCCAGTCTTGCCTGCGTCTATGCGTACACCAACGTGCTCGGCTGCGACAACAGCCGTCTCGTATTCGACGGTGGCGGCTTCATTGCGACGCCGGAAGGCATCGCGGCGGAGGCGCCGTTGCTGTCGACGAAGTACTGGACGCTGACCACGGCGGTCGTCGATCTCGACGACGTCAGCCGCGTGCGCGCCGAGAACTCGACGTGGCGGCAGAACGCCCTCGCGAAAAACGGTGACGGCCAAAACCAGATTGTGACGGCGCACGGAACCTACACGCCCGCGCCTGTGGGCGATTTTGTGGCGCAAATGCCCGAGAGTTTCTATGTGCCGGAACCGACTGTTCCTGTGAACGAGGCCGATGCCTATTTTGACGAACTGTTCACGGCGTTGTCGTTGGGGTTGCGCGATTACTTCGAGAAGGCGGGCGTATTCCGCAAATATCTCGTGGCATTGTCCGGCGGACGTGACAGCGCGCTATGCCTGTTGCTCGCTGTGAACGCCGCGAAGGCGCTCAACGAAGGCAAGGATGTTGCCCAGTACACCGAGCGCGTCGCGGCGGTCTACTTGCCCAACAAGGCCTACAGCACCAGCGACACGCACGATGCCGCGCGTGCGCTCGCGGAAGAACTTGGGGTGCCGTTCAAGGTTGTGTCGATTGAGGAAGAGGCCGATATCGCGTTACGGAAAGCGGGTGAACTGGCCGACGGCATCGAGAACGTCACGCCGCTCGCGAAACAGAACCTGCAAGCCCGCGTGCGCGGCAACATGATGCTCAACTGGGCCAACAGCGCGCAGTCGTTATTGCTCGTGACCTCCAACCTCAGCGAGGCGGCCGTTGGCTACACGACGACCGGCGGCGACAACCAAGGCGGCTATTCGCCCATCGCCAACGTGCCGAAGACGCTCATCAGTCTGTTGCTCGAATACATCGCGCGGCGCGATGGCATTATGTCATTGCAACGCGTGCTCGACATTCCGCCGAGCGCCGAGCTCGCGCCGGACCAGAAAGACGAGGCCGACCTCATGCCCTACGTCGTGCTCGATGATTTGCTGTTTTTGTTTGGCCGGCGGCGCATGGCGCTGCCCGACTGCTGGCGCGTACTCGTGCATCGCCATCCCGAACACGACATCGAAACCCTGCGCGCGTGGACTGCGAAGTTTGGCAAACTCTTCGCCTACAACCAGTGGAAACGCGAGCAACTCCCGGTCACGATGAAGGTACTCGACCTCGACCTCGATCCCAAGACCGGCTTCCGTTTTCCTGTGCTGCAGAGCATCGACGCGGAACTCGAGGAATTGACCACGGCAACGTTGGCGTAACGCCTCCTGCAACGAAGGCCAAGG
>JAKJDA010000539.1 GCA_022706165.1 Candidatus Hydrogenedentota bacterium
TCAGCGCGAGGGCTAACCCCGCCGTACAGCGAATCATGTTACGCATCATTCAGGCTCCTATCGCACAAGACCTTGGCCCTGACCGGGTCCGGCGTTTAAGACCCAAGACTCACCACAAAGGCACAAAGAACACAGAGAAAACACAAAGGAAGAGAAAAAACAATCAGGCGATCTTTTCTGCGTCTCCGCGCCTCTGCCCTTCGCTTCATTGTGCCCTTGCGTTAAAGTTTTCTTCTTTTTTCTCCGCGTTTCGCCTACCGTTCGTAAATGGTCCGCGTCTGTTTCTCGCCCATCACCTCGAAATCAACGCGGTAATCGCCGTCGTCGCGCACATAGCCCGACTGTCCCGTCACAATGATCTCGAAGGTGTCCGATCGCGTCGTGACAAGGTTCGCCATCCGGCTATACCGCGCCATCACCTCCCGGAAGCGACGACGCTTGATCTCGTCCACATCTGCAGCCGTTATAACGGCGCGCTGTAGAACCGGCGCATCCGTGTCCGCGGGAAGCTCGACGTTCGGCGCATTCATGTTGGTCACGTCCAGCGCAAGGTCCGACGGATACCGGAAGTAACGTCCATCGTTCCAGCGCCACGCGCCGCGCTGCTGCATGATCTTCCGGCTGAGGTCAAGGGCTGCATTCCGCCACGGGACGTCGCTAGGGCTCAAGCCCAAGCTGTCCGCCGGATACGTGATGTTGAGACGATCCAGGTTCGGGAAGATCGGATCCGCGATCCATGCCGTCTGCGCCAGCACCCCGGGGATGCCCAGCAATGGGTTGAAATCCGTGGCGAGAGGCCCCGTCGCGGATGTGTTGCCCAGATCGAACGCGCGCCGCGTCTCGGCGGTGTTGATGTTGATGCGGCCCGGAGTTCGTTTACGCGGCGCCAGCACAATGCCGGAAAACCGCACGATCTGGCCGGGAGCGCTCCAATTGCGCAGCATCAGCGCAAGGTAGTTGTTCTCGACGCGGACCAGTCCGTAATGGATCAACCCTTCGCTGTTCGGCTGGACGCCGCGCATCTCGCCGAAACTGTCGCCCGCGCGGGTGTTGTTTCCGCGGTCCAGTTCGCCCTGTTGCGGCAGGTTATCGCCCGCCAGGGTTTGGGGATTGGGCGAAGGCTCGCGCCAGCAACGCCCGTCGCCGTTACGGTCCGTGAAGAACTCGACGTCCACAAGCACGTCCTGCGGCAGCGATCCCTGCGCCTCTTGCACAAACCGGCCACCCAACGCCGTCAGCAACGAACGCGGCGGATCAAGTTTGCCCCCCGCGGTATGCGCCGCGCGCAACGCATCCAACGGCGAGTTCACTTGGACATACACGTTGTACTCGCCGTTTTCGAGACCCGAAGCGCCGTCCCATACGAACAACGCCTCTGCGCCATGCGCGTTATCAACGGCATTGAGCGGCGGAAATGCGCTGTACCGCGCGCCATCCGCAGCAGGAAGCAGCGAAGAAGGGAAAAAATTGGGGAACCGGTTGGTCGACACGTACATCGCGGCACGTTGACGCAACGGCCAGCGGCTGAGATCGTCGAACGCGGACGCCAGCGGCGGCTCCATCAGATAGGCCGGGGCGAGGGCGTAGTCGTAGCCGTACCACGACAGCTTGGCGGCGAGAGCGGCATCGGCTGGAAGCAACGCGCTCGAGTCGGCATTGGCATCCGGCGATACGGGCCCGAAGAGCATCAGCGGAGCCCACGCCGGGGGCGCAAAGCCGTGCGCGGTGTTCCAGCCGACATACGTCCCGTCGCCATTCACGTACTGCACCGTCGGATACAGCGGATAGAACGTCGCCTGACCCACGGACAGCGTCTGCGAATCCATCGACGCGATGTTCATCAACGCCGTGAAATCGCCCGGCGCGACATCGGGCTGGCCGGGCGGCGGGTTGTCGATGGGATTGTTCTGTCCTACGACGTCCGTGAACGCCTGGCCCAGAATGGCCCCGCCCAGCGTCGACAAAAACAGCGGCGAGCTATTCGTGCCGTACGCCTTGCTGAAGGAAAATTGCGGCATCGCCATCAAG
>JAKJDA010000053.1:0-11643 GCA_022706165.1 Candidatus Hydrogenedentota bacterium
GATGGCGGCGTTTATCTCGAGAAGTTCGTCGAGAATGCGCGGCATGTCGAGTTCCAGATTTTTGGCGACAACCACGGTCGTCTGATTGCGCTGGGCGAACGCGAATGCAGCATCCAGCGGCGCCACCAGAAATTGATCGAGGAGACGCCATCCCCCGCGCTCAACCATTCGCTTCGAAATAAGATGGCCAAGGCGGCGGTTCGCGCGGCCAAGGCGATTGGCTACACCAACGCCGGCACCGCCGAGTTCCTGCTTGCGCCGGACAACCAGTTCTACTTCATTGAGTTCAACGCGCGCATCCAAGTCGAGCATCCGGTGACCGAAGAGGTCATGGGCGTCGACTTGGTCAAGGAGCAAATTCGCGTTGCGGCGGGGGATCCGCTCCGGTTGCGCGAAGGCGATCCGCATGGGTGCGCCATCGAGGCTCGCGTATACGCCGAGGACCCGGACAACAATTTCGCGCCGAATCCCGGCACGGTGACCCGCTGCCATTTTCCGGGCGGGCCAGGCGTGCGCGTGGATTCGCACCTGTTCTCGGGCTATACCGTTCCGCGGTATTATGATTCCCTCCTTGCCAAGGTTATCGGGTATGGCGAAACCCGCGACGAGGCCATTGGGCGTTTGGCGGGCGCCTTGGATGAGTTCACGACGGAGGGCGTCAAGACGACGGCGAATCTGTGCGCGCGCATCATCCAGAGCGACCGTTTCCGGCGAGGCGATTTGGGGCCGGATATGGTAGACTTGTTTCTGCCGAAGATGAAATAGCCGATTCGGAGGGCCGCGATCGATGAGCGAGTTCATGGCGATTGGCAATCAGGAAGTGGACATGTCTGTCTACGCCAAGGTGGCCGCGCACGAGGCGGTCCGCCAGGAGGGCGTGGTGCGCCTCAACGCGGGGTTCACCGAGAAACTCGGCATGAGCCGCACCCCCGGCGTCACCGCCCGCATCGAAGAAGACGGCAGCCTCCAGCTCGATATATCCATCGTTGTCCGTTACGGGACGGACTTGCGCACCATCGGGCCCGCAATTCAAGAATCCGTGCTCAACGCCATCCGCAAGATGTCGGACCAGCCGGTTGGCCAGATCAACATCTACATTGCCGACATTGATTTTCCGAAGGGCGCCGCGAAGACGCTGGAAGAGGGTGAACCATCATGAGACACCTCCCGATTATCGTCAGGGTTGTCCAGATCGCGCTGCAAAAGCTTCTTTGTCTCGCCGTTGCGGGCGCGGGCTCGTTGCTTTTCTTCATGTCCGCCAGCGAAATCTTCCGTTACGCCTCGGCCTACCTCCCCCACTTTGACAATATCGTGCTTCAGACCGCCTTGCGGTACGTCGCCGGAGCGGCGATAGTCACGCTGGCCTTATTCGCGGCGCTCCCGGCATGGAAGCGCAGACGGTCCAACACCATCTCGTTTCCCGGCGCACACGGCCCGATCGTGATCCAATTGGATAGCGTCGAAGCGTCGCTCAACCGCACCTTGCGGGGGCGTCCCGAGGTGCGCAAGATCAATGTGCGCGTGCAGCCCGTTAACGACAATCGGCAGGTTCGCATCACGGCGGGCGCACCGCCGTGAACCTGCTCGGCGTCGAAGAAGTCACAACCGTCGAGCTCAAGATCAATGGCATTTTTGCGGGGGGGGCCGCCAGCGACACCATTACCGTCACGAACGCCGCTCCGGCGGCCGCAGCGGCCACAGCGCCGCTACCGCGAACTTCCACGGCGTTTGACGCGTCCGATCCTATCCGCTATGTCGAACCCGATGACACCGGTGCGACTTCGGGGCCTGGCAGCATCCTCCAGTTCGACGATGACGAGGACGATCCCCGCAAGAACGCGTAGGCGCTTGGACATCCTTCGCACGATGCACTCTTGTCCCTCAGGACGGGTGTATTTCTGGGCTCCCTCCTGCGCAGTATCCGCTTTACTCCGCCGTATGACCGCTGGTGGAAGCGCCGTTTTTCTGCTATGATTTCCAGGTTTCTATTGGGAGATGGGGCATTTTACGCGAAAGGGATAGTCGCATGGGACGCAAATACGTTATCGGGTTGGACTATGGGACGGAATCGGGTCGCGCCATTTTGGTGGCGGTGGACAATGGCGAGGAAATCGCGACGGCGGTGCAGCCGTATCCGGATTGCGTGATCGACGACGTGTTGCCGGGCACGGGCAAGAAGCTCGGGCCGGATTGGGCGCTGCAGAACCCGCGCAACTACATCTATGTCATTGAACAGACCATCCCGAAGGTGCTTGCGTCGAGTGGCGTGAAGGGCGAGGACGTCATCGGTATCGGCACGGACTTCACCTCGTGCACGATGTTGCCGACGGACAAAGATGGCACGCCGTTGTGCATGAAGCCGGAGTTCGCGGATAACCCGCACGCGTGGGTGAAGTTGTGGAAACACCACGCCGCGCAACCGGAAGCGGACAAGATCAACGAGATCGCGCGGCAACGCAACGAACCGTGGCTCGCGCGCTACGGCGGCAAGATTTCGAGCGAATGGTTCTTCCCGAAGGCGTTGCAAATTCTCGATGAGGCGCCCGAAGTCTATGCGGCGGCGGACCGCCTTATCGAGGCGGGCGACTGGATCGTGTGGTACCTGTGCGGCGAGGAAAAGCGCAACGCCTGCGCGGCGGGCTACAAGGCCATCTGGGACGAAGGCTATCCCTCCAACGATTTCTTCAAGGCGCTTGACCCGCGCTTTGAGCACGTCATCGACGAAAAGATGAGCCGCGACATTTACCCGAACGGCGTTCGCGCGGGCGGCCTGCGCAAGGAAGTCGCGGAGAAGGTTGGCCTTGTGCCGGGTACGGCGGTGGCCACCGGCGCGGTCGATGCGCACGTGGCCGTGCCCGCGTGTGCCGTCAGCGATGAGGGCAAACTCGTCATGATCATGGGCACCAGCCTGTGCCACATGGTCTGCGGCACCGAGAAGACCTCGATCGCCGGTCTGTGCGGCGTCGTGAAGGACGGCATCCTGCCGGGGTACTACGGCTACGAGGCCGGTCAATCCGCGGTCGGCGATATCTTCGCGTGGTTCGTCGAGAACTGCGTGCCCGCGTCCATCGCGACCGATGCCGCAAAGCAAGGCATGGACATCCACGGCTACCTCGGCAAACAGGCCGAACAACTCAAGGTCGGCGAGTCGGGCGTGCTCTGTCTCGACTGGTGGAACGGCAACCGCAGCATCCTCGTCGATACGGACTTGACCGGGTTGATGGTCGGCATGACCCTCGCCACGACGCCCGCCGAGATGTACCGCGCCGTGCTCGAATGCACCGCCTTTGGCACGAACAAGATCATCAAGCAACTCGACGAAGGCGGCTGCCAGATCAAAGAGCTGTATGCCTGCGGCGGCCTGCCCGGCAAGAACCCACTGCTGATGCAGATATATGCCGATGTGACGGGACGCGACATCAAGATCAGCGCCAGCGACCAGACCGTCGCCCTCGGCGGCGCGATGTGGGGCGCGGTGGCGGCAGGCGCGAAGGCCGGCGGGTACGACACCATCCACGACGCTGCGCAAAAGATGGCCCGCCTGCGCGACACCGTCTACCGTCCCAACCCCGAGAACCACAAGGCGTACCAAGCGCTCTTCGCCGAGTACGAGCGCCTCCACGACCTCTTCGGACGCGGCGGCGACAACGTCATGCGCACCTTGAAAGCCATGCGCCGCGCCGCCCACGGATAGTAAGGACAAAGACCGAAGCCCGCCCGGCACAGAGACCGGGCGCTACAGGATTTTGTATTCGTAGCGTCCGGTCTCCGTGCCGGGCGGTTTTTGTTGTGCGTCGCGGCAAGAAATCGCAATGGGACGGCTTCCTGCATTACAATTGCTTTTCGCCGATCACAGGAAAACCGCGCTGGGTGTTGTCGGATTTTCAACGCAGAGGCGCGGAGTTCGCAGAGGAAAGAAGAACAGGAATTAACGCAACGGCACAAAGGAACGAAGACGCAAAGAAAATCGAAATTCTTCCCCCTTTGTGTTCCTCTGTGTCCTTTGTGTCTTTGTGGTGAATCTAAAATTTTAGGGGATCATTACTATGCGCAAGGAATCGCTGGAGTTTTTGAAAAAGTTGGTCACGACGCCAAGCCCTTCGGGGTGTGAAGAGCGGGTGCAGGCGTTGTGCCGGGAGTATGTCGCGGAACATGTGGATGATGTGTACAAGGACGTGCATGGCAATCAGTATGCCGTGCGGAATCCGAAGGGAAAGTTGCGCGTCATGCTGGCGGGGCATGTCGATGAGATCGCGTTGATGGTGAATCATATTGACGATCGCGGGTTCATCGGGTTCGTGCCGGTGGGCGGGATCGATGCGGCGGTGCTCGAAGGCCAGCGAGTCGTCGCACACGGCGCGAAGGGCGATGTGCCGGGCGTCATCGGGCGGCGGGCGATCCATCTCACCGAGCAGGAAGACCGCAACAAGTGTTCGAAGATGCATCAGATGTGGATCGACATCGGCGCGAAGGACAAGAAGGACGCGCAGAAGGCGGTCGCGGTGGGCGATCCGATCACCATCGACGTGGGCTATGCGGCGTTGCGCGGCGATCGCGTCGTGGCGCGGGCCTTTGACGATCGCATCGGCGCGTTTGTGTGCCTGGAAGCGATGCGGGCAATCGCGAAGCGCAAGGTGAACTGCGCGGTGTATGGCGTCACAACGGTGCAGGAGGAGATCGGCCTGCGTGGCGCGACGACGAGCAGTTACGGCTGCAATCCGCACGCAGGCATCGCGGTGGACGTGTCGCATGCGACGGATCATCCGCATGTCGATGGCCCGCGATACGGCGCCACGAAGCTTGATGCGGGGCCGATTCTCGCGCGCGGGCCGAACATCAACCCAGCGCTTGGCAGGATGCTCGTGGACACGGCAACGAAGCACAAAATTCCGCACCAGATCACTGCCCAGCCGCGCGCCACGGGCACCGATGCAAACGCGATGCAATTGAGCCGCAACGGCGTGGCGACGGCGCTTGTCAGCATTCCAATGCGGTACATGCACACGCCGGTCGAGATGATTTCGTTGACGGACGTGGGGCATTGCATCAAGCTGATCACCGAGTGGGTGTGCTCGTTGAAGGCGGAGGCGTCGTTCATTCCATAGAGGGGGATGGGGACCATGTTCAAGTTTGCGTTGACCGTCACGGCATTCATAGGAGGAGGGATTTTGGTGGCTAGCGCAGGTTTTGCCCAATCACTGCCGCCGGAGCGGCAGATCACGTCCTCGCCGAAGAATCACATGCTTGACAACAACGACAACTTTTCGGCGGACGGGCGTTTCCTCTGCTACGACACGCGCGAAACCGTCGGGCCGGGCATCGACAATAGTCAGACCATCGAGAAGGTCGAAATCGCGACGGACAAGGAAACGGTGTTGTATGCGCCGAAGACGCAGGCCGGTGCGCAACCCGCCCCAGGCATCGGCGCGGCGTCGTATTGTCCCGTCGTGGACAAGGTCGTTTTCATTCACGGGCCGCTGCTGGAACAGGTGGCTGAGCGCGGGCCGTATGCGAAGACCAACCGAACCGGCGTCGAGGTTTCCGCCGATGGCAGCCAGGCATTGACGCGGCTTGATGCGCGTGATGTGGACAATACGCGCCTGACCACGCCCGGCGCGCATCGCGGCGGAACGCACCGACACGAGTATACGGCGGACGGCAAACGGATCGGCTTTACGTATGATGATCATTTGCTGCCGAATTATGATCGCACCATCGGCTACATGGAAGCGAATCCGAAAGCGCCTGCAGGCGTAACGCATTATTTCGCGGCGCTCGTGCCGATTGCGCCGAAGGGGACGTCGCGCGCGGGAGAGTTGGAGAAGGCTGCCGGCGATTCGTGGGTGGGCAGACAAGGTCTGATGCGCGCGTTCATCGGCAAGGTGCGCTGCGACGACGGAACGACGTATGAGAACTCGCTCTTCGTCGTGGACATTCCCGCGTCGGTCGACATCACGACGGCGCATTCCGGAGGCTCCGGTCAGTTTCCCGCGCCGCCCGCAGGCGTTCACGTGCGGCGATTGACGCATGCCCACGCCGAAGGCATCGTGCGGGGGGCTCCATCGGGCGATCGCATTGCGTATCTTGCGGCAGGAGAAGACGGCACGCGGCAGGTCTATGTCATCGCTAGCGACGGATCGGACAAGGATGAGAATCCCGCCAAACGCCCCTTCCAGCTTACCGAGTTGCCCAAGGGCGTAACGGGGGATTTGCGGTGGCATCCCTCTGGCAATTCGATCGCATGCATCAGCAACAACGGCATCGTGACGACCTGCGTCGCGCCGGGCCCCCGGTTTGGGCAATCGGTTTTTCTAACGGCGCAGGGCGATGCGCCGGAGCGCAGTCAATTGGTTTGGTCGCCGGATGGCGCCACGCTGGCGTATTGCAAGCCCGCGCCCACGCGCGATGCGAACGGACAGCCTGCAAAGACTTACAATGGGAAGGATTGTGTGCAGATTTTCACGATCGCTTTTCCCGACGCCAACAAGGACGGCATCGCGGATCTGGCTTCGTGATCCGCGCGGCTATGCCCCCACCCATCGTTTCCACGTTTCCATGAAGCGGCGATGAAGCGGGTAGGCTTGGGCGTCGCCAAGTTCGCGGAATTTTTCGATGAGTTCGCGCTGCTCTCGGGTGAGTTTGCTGGGGATTTCGACCTGGACGCGGACGATTTGGTCGCCTTTGTGGTAGCCGCGCACATCGGGAATGCCCATGCCGCGCAGCCGGAATTGCTGGCCAGGCTGCGTGCCTGCGGGCACCTTCACTTCGGCCTCTCCGGTCAGGGTCGGAACATGAATCGTATCGCCGAGCGCGGCTTGCGTGAAGCTAATCGGCACCTCACAGACAACGTCGTTTCCGTCTCGCGTGAAGATATCATCTTGTTTCACTTCAATGTATATATACAGATCTCCGTGCGGCGCGCCCGGATCCCCCGGCTCCCCTTCTCCGGTCACGCGCAATCGCGATCCGGTGTCGACGCCGGGAGGGATGTCGATGGTGAGATCGCGCGTTACGCGAACGCGTCCGGCCCCGGCGCATGCGGGGCAAGGCCGGGCGATAATCGATCCGCCTCCCCGGCAGCGCGGACACGTTTGGGTGACGCTGAAAAAGCCCTGTGCGCGCCGTATCTGGCCGCTGCCGTTGCAGTCGGGGCATGGCTTGGGATCCGTGCCCGGCGCCGCGCCCGTTCCTTTGCAATCGTGGCATGAGTCCATGCGGGAAAGGCGAATTTTTTTCTTGACGCCTGCGGCGGCCTCGCGCAGGGTGATCGCGACGCGATATTCGAGGTCGCTGCCCGGCCGGCTTTGACGTCTTCTTCCGCCCCCCCCGCCGCCGCGCCCAAATAGGACGTCGAAGAAATCCTCGAACGGCGCATCGAATCCCGCGCTGCCGCTCCCCCCGCCGAAACCGAATCCGCCGCCAAAACCGGGGCCGCCGCCCGAGAAGGCGTCCGCCGTGCCGAATTGGTCATAGCGGGCGCGCTTCTCCGGGTTTTTCAGGACGTCGTACGCTTCGTTGATCTCTTTGAGCTTGTCTTCAGCGGCCTTGTCGCCTCCCGTTTTGTCGGGATGGTATTTGTGAGCCAGCTTGAGATAAGCCTTCCGGATCTGGTCGGCGGGCGCATCGCGCGGCACGCCGAGCAGTTCATAATAGTCTTTGGATTTGGACATGGCGCTCATTATAGATAGTTACCGTTATGTCGGCAATATGCCTGATCTCTCATGGTTTGGGTTACTTGTCTTTTTGCTCGTCGTCCACAACGGTGAAATCGGCGTCCATCGTCGAGCCCGAATTGGATCCTGTGTTTGCCGAACCATCATCGCCTGGGGCGGCGCCGCTCGCAGCGCCGTCGGGGCTTGCTTGAGCTTGCGCGGCCGCGGCGGCGTACATGGCTTCGCCCAGTTTTTGCGCCGCCGCCGCGAGGCCGTTCGTCGCCTGTTCGATAGCCGTGACGTCTTCGCCTTTGAGGGCATTGCGCAAGGTTTCCGTGGCGGCTTCGATCTTGGCCTTTTCGGACGCGTCCACCTTGTCGCCGTATTCTTTTAACGACTTCTCCGTCGAGTACAGCATCGAGTCCGCGTTGTTGCGAACTTCGATGCCCTTGCGCCGCTCGTGGTCTTCTTTCGCATGGGCTTCGGCGTCTTTGACCATGCGCTCGACGTCAGCGTCGGACAGGCCGCTTGACGACTCGATGCGGATTTTCTGTTCCTTGCCCGTGGCCAGGTCCTTCGCGGCCACGTGAACGATGCCGTTGGCGTCGATGTCGAACGCGACCTCGATTTGCGGCACACCGCGCGGGGCGGGCGGGATGCCGATGAGGTCGAAGCGTCCCAGCGTGCGGTTGTCTGCCGCCATTTCGCGTTCGCCCTGCAGCACGTGAATCGTCACGGCGGTTTGGCCATCGGCGGCCGTCGAGAATATCTGCCGCTTGGTCACGGGAATCGTCGTGTTGCGTTCGATGAGTTTGGTGCAGATGCCGCCCAGGGTTTCGATGCCGAGGGACAACGGCGTAACGTCGAGCAGGAGCACGTCTTTCACGTCGCCGGACAACACGCCCGCCTGGATCGCCGCGCCCACGGCGACGACTTCATCGGGGTTCACGCCGCGGTGCGGCTCTTTGCCGAAGATTGACTTGACGATCTCGCCGACTGCCGGCATGCGCGTCATGCCGCCGACGAGAATGACCTCGTCGATGTCGGACGCTTTGACGCTCGCGTCTTCGAGGGCGCGATAGCATGGGCCTTTTGTCCGCTGCAGCAAATCGTCGCAAAGTTGTTCGAGCTTGGCGCGCGTCAGCGTGTAGTTCATATGTTTCGGGCCCGATGCGTCCGCCGTGATGAACGGCAGGTTGATGTCGGTCTGCATGGTCGACGACAACTCGCACTTGGCCTTTTCGGCGGCCTCCTTGAGGCGCTGGAGGGCCATCGGGTCCTTGCGCAGGTCGATGCCTTGGTCCTTGAGGAATTCGTTCGAGCCAATCGATGACGCGCTGATCGAAGTCGTCGCCGCCGAGATGCGTGTCGCCGTTCGTGCTCAGCACTTCGAAGCTATCGTCGCCGATCGCGAGGATCGAGATATCGAAGGTGCCGCCGCCGAGGTCGTACACCGCGACTTTCTCGTTCTTTTTGCGGTCGAGGCCATACGCCAACGCGGCCGCCGTCGGTTCGTTGATGATGCGCAGGACTTCGAGTCCGGCGATCTTGCCGGCGTCTTTGGTGGCCTGGCGTTGCGAGTCGTTGAAGTACGCA
Organism: Candidatus Hydrogenedentota bacterium; assembly: GCA_022706165.1. Classification (GTDB taxonomy): domain Bacteria; phylum Hydrogenedentota; class Hydrogenedentia; order Hydrogenedentales; family SLHB01; genus JAKJDA01. The sequence continues at coordinate 9,249 of JAKJDA010000053.1, forward strand.
GGCACGGTGATGACGGCCTGGGTGACGGTCGCGCCCAGATAGGTTTCGGTGGTCTCTTTCATCTTACGCAGAATCATCGCCGACACCTCGGGCGGACGATGTTTCTGGCCCTGCACCTCGACCTGGCAATCGCCGGAAGGCGTTGCGGACACTTTGTACGGCACCAGTTTTTCTTCCGAGCCGACTTCCGAGTACTGGCGGCCCATGAAGCGTTTGATCGAGAAGACCGTGTTCTGCGGATTGGTGATGGCCTGACGCTTGGCCGCCGCGCCGACAAGGCGCTCGCCGTCACGCGTGAATGCGACCACCGAAGGCGTGGTCCGGTTGCCTTCCGTGTTGGCGATGACGGTCGGTTCGCCGCCTTCCATGACAGCCACGCACGAATTGGCCGTGCCCAGGTCAATGCCGATGACTTTACCCATTGCTGTACAACCTCCTTATTGCTACCGAGGGGCCAATCGCCCCTGGTTCGTCTGTTCGTTATTCCGCCGGGCTTGCCTCGCAGGGCGCGCCCATGTTTACGACTACTTTCGACGCGCGCAACACCTGATCGCCCAGGCGATATCCGCGCTGGAACTCGCGGACGACCGTCATCTCGGGGACGTCCGCCGAGGACTCTTGCATGACCGCCTCATGATGGTTCGGGTCGAACACTTCGCCCACTGCCGGAATTGGCGTCACGCCGTGCCGCGTCAGCACGTCTGTGAACTGCTTCAACACCAGTTCGACGCCCTCGCGCAGGGCCGCCGGTTCGCCCTCAGCATGCTGCAACGCCAACTCCAAATGGTCCACGACGGGGAGCAAGTCGCGCATAAGCCCCTCGGCGGCCGTCTTGCGAATGCGTTCTTGATCGCGCATCATGCGTTTGCGGAAGTTTTCGAATTCCGCGCGCGCACGCAGCACCTGATCCTGCAATGCGTCTCGTTCGCGCAACGCTTTTTCGCACGCCGCCGCGATCGCCGTTCCGTCTTCCGGCTCCGTGATCATGTCCACCACGTCGCCGTCCCGCAGGGCGTCCGATTCCGAATCTTCAATGGACGCGTCCAGGCGCGCCGTTTCCTCCGGAGGCGCCGCCGTCGTATCCGCTTCGTTATCGTGTTTCTTGTGCTTCATTCGTTCTCCCACATCTGCCGCGCTGCGCCCATCACCCCGCCAGCCGCGTCAGTAGTCGGCTCAACGCGCCGGCCGTGTAGTCGACCAGGGCCGTCAAGCGGGAATAGGGCATGCGGCGCGGTCCGAGCACGCCGACCATTCCAGCGGTCTTGTTGCCGACACAATACGGCGAGGCGACTACGCTTATATCCTTGAATTCCAGTTCGTTCGTTTCCGACCCGATCACCACGGTCGCCCGGGGCGGGCCATCTTGCGCGACGAAGCCGCGCAGAATGTGCGCCAGGCGTTCGCGTTCCTCCAACAGCGTGAACACGCTGCGCGCCTTGGCGACGTCATGAAACTCCGGCTGCTCGAAAAGTTGCGTCGCGCCTTCCAAGAACAACTGCCCTTGCCGCAACGATGGAAGCAACGAGAACATCTCGACCGCCACGTCCGCAAGACGCCGTTGTTCCGCCGCGAAGGCGTCCAGTTTACGTTGCAAAACGGCTCGCAACTGGTCTGCCGGCTCTCCCGACAACTGACTGTTCAAAAACCGGTTCAATGCGGCGAAATCGTCGCCGGAAACCGTTCGCTCCAGATTGACCAGCGTCGTGCGCACCCCTCCGAAATTGTCGGCCACCATGACTGCGAAACGCGTCGCCGCTATCGGCACGACTTCGATCCGGCGCACGAGCGCCTGGCTGTCGCGCGCCGAGTCGACCAAGCCCGTCTGATGGGACACCAAGGCGAGCAAGTGGCTGGTCTGCCGCATGATGTCGTCGGAATCGTGAAGCCGCTGCGACAATTCTCGTTCGATACGGTCGCGCTCCGAGATCGTCAGTTCCTGGATGCGCATCAAATAGTCGACGTAATAACGATATCCTCGATCCGTCGGAACCCGCCCCGAACTCGTGTGCAATTGTTCGAGATATCCCGCTTCTTCCAAATCGGCCATGGCGTTGCGCACGGTCGCTGGGCTCAAATCCAGGTCAAAGCGCTTCACGATGGTTCGCGATCCCACCGCTTCCGCCGTGGTGATATACGTATGCACCACTGCGTGCAGAATCAGTTGTTCGCGTTCGTTGAGTTCGCGGCCTGGGGTCATTGCCATCACTCCAGAATTAGCACTCAACAGATAAGAGTGCTAACAGCCATTGGGAGTCTACCATAACTACAGGGCCGTGTCAAGAAGCACAACGCCACGGCCTGAGTTAGCGAAAGGGCTCAAGCCTTTGTTGAAACTGGATTTACGCCTGGACGCCTGCGGGGGGATTCTCCGGGGAAACTTGACAGTCCCGTAGAG
>JAKJDA010000053.1:11653-11933 GCA_022706165.1 Candidatus Hydrogenedentota bacterium
TTCGACATCAGCCCCGTGATCGAAAAACGCACCGGCGTGGGCAACTACTGCTATTACCTTCTAAAACACTTGGTGGCGCTCGGGGAAGCGGAGTATGTTGGGTTTGCCTCTGGAACGGCGCGCATTGCGCTGGGGCCGCTCGCCGCTTCCGTGTCCCAGGTCCACGCGCCTCTTCCCACCCGTGCGCTGTATGGGCTGTGGAACGTCTTGGGATTCCCGGCGGTGGACCGCCTGTTGGGCGGGGTGGATGTGTACCACGCCACGAATTTTTACCTCCCCC
>JAKJDA010000540.1 GCA_022706165.1 Candidatus Hydrogenedentota bacterium
TGGATGGCTCCTGCCGACGTCGTCGAATGGGCCTTCGATCGCGACGAGGAAGAGCCGTCCGCCGCTCCCATCGCTTTGTTGCGTTCGCTCGAGGATCTCGCCCTCGCCCGGCATGACGCCGCTGCATTCGCCGCCAACCTACGTCTCTTTCATGACGCCGTCACCCAGATCGCCATGGCCCGGGGCGAATACGAAAAAGTTCCTCTCGAAAACGCCTACCACCGCGCCAAGCTTTTTCAACGCAGCTTGATGTTGTATATCCTGGCCTTTCTGATCCTCGCGGCATCCTGGGCATTGCCCAAGCGAATGACCGAGAACACGTTTACGGACGCATTGTTGATGTTCGCCGTGTTTGCGCCCACGGCATGTCTCGGCGCGGGCATTGTTTTACGTTGCATCATTCGCGAGCGCCCCCCGGTGACGACGCTCTACGAAACCATTCTCTTCGTAACGTTCACGGCGGCGCTTATCGCCCTTCTCATTGAATTTCTTTCCAAACAACGTTTGGCGCTGTCGCTGGGGGCGATTCTTGGCGTGTTGGGAATGTTTTTGGCCAACAAATACGAAATCGAGGAGGGCGTGGACACGATGCCCAGCATGGTGGCCGTGCTGGATTCGAATTTCTGGTTGTCCACGCACGTGACCACCATTGCCATCGGGTATGCGGCCGGCCTGCTTGCGGGGGCCATCGCCCATGTATACCTTTTGGGAAAGCTCATGGGATTTCGGAAAGATGACCCCGTTTTTTATGGGGACATTACGCGCATGGTGTATGGGACCTTGTGTTTCAGCTTGTTGTTTTCCGTGATTGGCACCGTGCTGGGCGGCGTCTGGGCCAACGAAAGCTGGGGCCGCTTCTGGGGATGGGACCCCAAGGAAAACGGGGCCCTTCTTATCGTTCTCTGGCAATTGGCCCTTCTCCATGCGCGATTGGGAGGTTATCTTCGCGATCACGGCGTCAACATGGGGGCGGTTTTTGGCGGCATTGTCGTCGCTTTCTCTTGGTTTGGGGTGAATTTGCTGGGCGTCGGCTTGCATAGCTATGGGTTTGCCACAGGAACCCATCGCGCCTTGCTGCTTTTCTACGCCGTCGAGGGCGTGGCGCTTTTGTTGGGCTGGGTGGCATGGCTGCGCTCGGACAGCGGATCCGCCGGGCAAAGCGCGAAGACATAGGCGCAGAGGTGCAAGGGGTTCCGAAGGGGGACGAGGTTCGCAAAGGCGGGATTGCAGATAAAAAATCTCGTTTCTCTCTTTTTTCCCTTTACAAGTTTCATGAAATGCACTACAATGCGTCTATTCCTGATGGTCTTCGAGGTTGCGGATGCTGAAACGGCGTTTTCGGAACGTGCCTTGCGGACGGAAGAGTTCGCGTGAAAACGCCTGCGTGCGCTCCCGAGCGATGGTCCGGGGCGGGGATGAATGCGCCGCAGGTTCGAGTGAAGCGCGCCAGCCTTTTGTGCAGTGCTAGCAGTACCCGTAATCGTGAGAGAGGCCTATGCGTGCATGGTCTCGGAACGATGCGTGCGGTTCCATGAGCGATGGGTATCGAGATGGCCGGGGTGTGTAGCGTGTATGGGAATGCGTGAAAGGGACTGATCATGAAACGTCGGATCGCAGCGCCTATAATCTCTCTTCTGGCAACGGGGATGCTTGCGCTTGGAGTGGGGGGATGCGGCCTGGTCGTGGTGTCGCCTTCCGTGGCGTCGTTGAAGGTTGGTCAGACCGTGGGGCTGACCGCGAGCGGCACGTCGGACACGAGTTTCACGTGGCGCACCTCGAATCCGGCCGTGGCTTCGGTAAGTGAGGGCGGGGTGGTGACGGCGCTGGCGATTGGGTCGGCCCGCATCACGGCGACCGGCAACGCTTCCGGTCAAGTGGGGAGCGCCGTCATCAACGTCGTGCCGTTTGTGGCGCGCGTCACGGTCGTTCCGGACGCGGCTTCCCTGGAGGCAGGCAAGACCTTGGCGCTGGCGGTTTCCTCGAATGATCCCCTTGACGCGAATTTTGAATGGGTTTCCAGCGAT
>JAKJDA010000541.1:0-314 GCA_022706165.1 Candidatus Hydrogenedentota bacterium
GTAATCCATCCTTGAAACAGTACAAATGCGGTGATTCGTATATGATAGCGCAGTATATGCTTTGGGTCAGAGTTATCGACTGCAAAGCGATATTTTGCGCGTTTTCCCAAGCATGCTCTGTGTAAATTGGGGGAGTGGATGGCACCTATTGCAAGCAGCAACGAGATGCGGTTGGACCCGCCAAATCAAGCCAGCATGAGTGGCAATTGATCATCATCGAGCCCTGACCCAACAAACCCCCGAAACAGAGATACCGATTAACCGGATCGGCCTCTTTGGCGGCATAAGTTGCGCTAATAGTTCAAGAGCCAGGC
>JAKJDA010000541.1:324-2012 GCA_022706165.1 Candidatus Hydrogenedentota bacterium
GTCGTTCATGCGTACGGACGTGCTGCGAGTGATCAGCTCGAAATCTGAAAAGGATCGCCGTTTGGCCTCGCGCGCCCGTCGCCTCGCAGTGTTGCCGGACCTTGTCGACCAGTGGGCGCAGTTCGATGGTCAGCGCTTCGTGGTCTGCCAAGTCCCGCGAAACGTGCTTTCGGCGCCGACGGACCTTCGGATTCGGTTGGCACGGACAGGACGCTCGTCAATCCCCCGCGAGATCCAGTAATAATACGCCCCAGCTTTCCCAAAATTGGCGTTCATGAACTCGAGCGACTGATTGCGCATATTCATGCCGGTGAAGATGCCAAGGCCATGCATCTTCGCACTGGTCGCCGGTCCGATTCAATGGAATTTGCCGACTGGGAGATCCTGAACGAAGCTCGGCCTCATCTTTGGCGTGATCACGAACTGTCCGTTGGGCTTCCGTTGGTCGGACGCAAGTTTTGCCAGGAACTTATTGTAAGAGATGCCGGCAGACGCGGTCAGGCCTGTCTCGCTCAGGATCTTGACTCTAATCAAGGTCGCGATCTCTGTCGCGATTGGGAGGCCTTGGATGTTCTCGGTGACATCTAGGTAGGCCTCATCTAACGACAGGGGCTCAATGACGTCAGAATGCTCCGCGAAGATTGTCCGGACGTGTCGAGAGACCTCCTTGTAGACTTCGAAGCGCGGCGGCTTTACGAAAATTAGCTCTTTGCATTGCCGTTTGGCTGTCACTGACGGCAATGCCGACCTAACTCCAAACTTTCGCGCCTCATAGCTCGCTGCAGCTACGACACCGCGCTCTTTCGATCCCGCCCACAGCGACTGGCTTGCCACGCAAGTCCGGATTGTCCCGCTGCTCCACTGATGCGTAGAAGATGTCTATATCGACAGAATGATCTTGCGCTGATGCGGTGCTGGCCCCGTTTGGTAGTCGGTCTCGTCCGTCACGTCGTCGGCCCTATTGGGTCTTCCTTGACGCCGCGAGCGACGACCCGGAGGCTTCCGTCCGGAAGCGGCCTTTGCAATTTCAGTACTTCGTCCGCAGGGGCCGTCATCCAGGTCTCGACTTCATCTGGCGTTGTCAGGATCACCGGCATCGCCTTGGGGTGGATGGCGCCGACCTCGGCGTTGGGCTCCGTCGTGAGGAACGCGTAGAGGTCGTTGGTCGTCTCGCCTTCCTTGACCTTCCGGACGGACGTCCAGTTGGTCCAGATACCGGCGAAGCAGGCGAGGGGACGTGTCTCATCGAGCGCGAACCAGATATCACCGCCCTCGGCCTTGTTGAACTCGCTGAACGAGTTGAACGGCACCACGCAGCGATTTTCAGTCCCCAGCCATCGCGTCCAGTGCTTGCTCTTCACATTGCGGATGTTGGTCGTGCCGCCGTCCGGCTCCATTCGCAGCAATTCCTTGAAATCCACTGCCTTGCCCTTGGCCTGCAGCTTCTCGGCTCGCTTCTTCGTGGCGTCCATCAGCGCCTTTGATGACGACGGCATTCCCCATCGCGCCGTAGCGAGCTCGCGGCCCTCCACTCCGTTGCGCACGATCGGTGCCTTGTAGTCGGGAAAATCCCCCGGCATCGGCGCCAGATTTCCAACGTATCGGTTGACAACGCGGAACAGCGCGTTGATCGCGGCTTGATTGGTCGTGATCGAATAAAGATTGCACATCGGTCAGGATTCGGCTCG
>JAKJDA010000542.1 GCA_022706165.1 Candidatus Hydrogenedentota bacterium
CTTCCTTGACGCGTCCGCCCACCCGCGAGCCGACATCCGCGCCGATGCCTTCAATTTGTCCCGTGACCGTCAGCGCGTCCGGATCGTCGCCCATGCATGACGTCAGTAATCCAGCAATGGCCAAGGTAAACGTCAACATCATTGCTTTCATGCACCACCTAGCTATTGGATCCATCCTAGCCCCTATATCGCCACGTTCCATGTAATCATTCCCCGGCATCGACTCCGCCTCAAAAACAGCGAATCGATGATAACAGGAAGCCAGCAGGTAGGCATTCTCCTCCGTCAGGATGACGGAGGAGAAGAAGACGCGGAAAAACCTTCCATTCCTGAATCCAGTCGTCTCAATAAGAGCGGATTCACATGCGTTTTGCCAGGGCGAATACGAAACTGCCCCGCAAAATGCGTCGTGCAGGATTCAACGGCCTCCCGCGCAAAACGTTCCCCTCAGATTGGCAAACGTTTTTTCTAATCCACGCTCTTGTAGTCAAAACGTTCGAATTCTACCCACGATGCCGCGCTGGACCCCTTGAGCTGAGCCCAGAACCGACTGGGATTTTCCGGCGCTGCGGCAAAGATGCGCGCGCCCTCCGGAACAACCACGCCCGACACGCGCACGCTCAGAAATATTTTCGCATTCGCGAGGACGTGCGCGTCGGCGACAATCGCCGCCGACGCGATGGTCACGCCACTCTCGACGATGGAGGGACCCAGCAATTGAGAGCCGTTGCCGAAAAAGACGTTGTCGCGAACGACAGGATGACGACGCCCCGCGCGCGACCGCTTGCCCGTGGCGCCCAACGTGACGCCATGATAGAGGAATACGCTTCCTCCAATCCGAGCCGTCGCCCCAATCACCGTGCCGTGCCCGTGATCGATGGCAAAGGGAACGCCCACGCTGGCTTGCGGGTGAATTTCGACGTTCGTGTCCTTCTGCACGTATTTGGCCATCCACTCCACATCGTACAGCAGTTCCGGATGAAGGAGCAGAATTTCCGAGAAAAACCGATGCGCGACAATCGCCGCCATCCCGCGCCGGACGCTGAGAATCTGCCGATCTGAATAATCCGTCGAAGCCGGGTCCTGACTGCGAAAAAACGCGAGGTCAGCCGCGATCATCGCGCGCAATTCCGTTCCCCGCACTTCGCCGAACGAACGAAGCAGCAGCGCGTCGATCCGTTCCGTATCCACCTCGCCGCCGTCCAGACCCAGGACATCCACAAAATCATCTGCAAACCGCCGCACCTCTTCTCCGACAAGAACAGGAGATGCAAACAAGGACTCCGACTGCGTCATGATTTCCCTTCCGTTGCCGTTTCTCGCATGGCCAGCCGTCGCATCGAGGCATCCATGCGCGCTTCACATCAGTCGCAACGCAGCATTGATGACCATCTGCACGTCCAAGGCGTCAGTCGCTCCGTCCAGGTTCACGTCCGTGTGGAACGGAACGGGAATCCGCAAGGCCCCATTGATGACCAGTTGCACGTCGATCGCATCCACTTGGCCGTCCACGTTCACATCGTAGGGATTGTCATCGTGTGGCGAAAGAGGATTGCGTCCCAACCGGATCTCGTCGCCATCCTTCACCCCTCCCCCATCGGTATCCGCCACGAATGGATTCGTGTGATGGAGGAGCGCTTCATCCCGCGTCGATAGGCCATCGCTGTCCGGATCCGCTTCCGCGTCGCTCGCATCATAGGGATCAAGGCCCAAGGACCGCTCCAAACGATCGTCAAGGCCATCGTTATCGCTGTCGAAATCAAGATAATTCGCGATGCCGTCCTGGTCCGGATCTTCATCGCCTTCCGTTTCATCGAAAATGCCGTCTCCGTCGGAATCGGATTCCGCAAATTCATAGGCGCCCATATCCGGCCCGCTCCCCTGCGGTTTCGGCATGTTCCGGATATCCACGCTTGTCGCTTCACGCGGAACCGTTCCCGTCAATTCGTCCGCCCGGGCCGCACTATCCCGGGCAGGCGAGTCCGCGACGATACGAAAATCGCCGATCG
>JAKJDA010000543.1 GCA_022706165.1 Candidatus Hydrogenedentota bacterium
TTGTCTTCCTGACCGGCCATCTTCACGTAGCCGCCAATCGGCAGCGCCCCGAGACAATAATCGGTATCGCCCCATTGGAATCCCCAAACCCGGGGGGGCATGCCAAGGCTGAACCGAGCGCAGTAAATGCCGCACGATTTGGCCGCCACAAAATGACCCAGCTCATGCACAAAAACCAACAAGCCCAGAACAAACACAAAGACCACTATGTCAACAAGAACCATGATTCCACTCCAGTAGGTTCCGTATCTTGGAAAGACGACCCTATGACCTTTCTAAAGGCCCTTTATGTTAGTGAAAAGGGAACGAAGACGCAAAAACTCCACGCGGGATCGTCATTCCGTACGTCGCAGCATCGTCCGGGCGAGAAAACGAAGCGGTTCCGCCGCGTTCCCAAAGCCGTCCAGAGCCTGGACGGCTTCCTCAAGCAGGCGCGCCGCATGCTCGCGGGCGCCACTCATTCCCAAGGAAGCGATAAGGGTGATTTTGCCGGCATCCTCGCCTGTCTTGTCGGCATCGATCAAGTCGTCTGTGATTTGAAATGCCAACCCCACATTGCTGGCGTAACGATCGAGGCAGTTCGAATCCGACGGCGAAAGGCCTGCGAGTTGAGCCGGGGCCAGCGCCGCCGCGCGAAACAAGTCCCCCGACTTGTGACGATACGCTTCCGCAATGCGAGCGTCCGAGGCGCCGGTTTGCGAGAAGGCAAGATCGTCAAACTGCCCGGAAACGATTCCCTGCGCTCCGGTGGCGTGGGCGACGATCTGCACGGCTTTTCCCGCGGATGCCGGCCTTCCGCAGCATTCGGCGCTGTACGGAATCCGCTCGTACGCCAAGGCGAGCAGGGCTATGGCAGCGAGCAAGGCCGTCGATTCCCCAAAGCGGACATGCAGAGACGGATGGTTCCGGCGCATGGCGGCATCATCCATCGCGGGAAGATCGTCCAGCACGAGCGAGGCGGCATGGATAAGCTCAATGGCGCAGGCCACGTCAAGGAGATGCGCGAGAGGACGTCCAGCGATATCGGCCACGGCCAGCGACAGGATGGGCCGCAAACGTTTCCCCCCGTCGAGAGCGGCGCATCGCATGGCTTCGAGAAGCCGGGCCGGCGCGGCGGCCTCCGAAAGCAAAAGCCGCTCGAGCGCAGTATCGATCAGGCCTTTCCGTTCCCCAAGATAACTCTCGAATTCCGCCTCAGTCATCGCGCGTCGCTTTCTCGAAAATTCCACGTTATTTCATGCCTGTTCAACGGCAAGCCACCCGCCGATATCGATGGATTCGCGCGTGTCCTCGGCAAAGAATATCCGGCTTGCCCGGAATTCAACAGGGCCATCGGCGACATCCACCTCGAGAATCTCTTTGTCAAGGGTCTGCAGCGTCTTGAGGATCGCGCCATGCTGCCACACGACGACATGCGTCATCCCAAGCCAAGGATACGCGTTGGCATGCAGGATGCGCAACCGGCCCGAAAGCGCGTTCATCGTAGCGCAACGCCCAATGGGACGAACCGAAATCCCTTGAACTTCGCGCGGCGCATACCACCCGTTCAGCGGAAGCTCAATGCCTTCGAAAAAACGGCGATCGCGCCGCACATACGGCCAAAAACGGCTCATATCCAGGCCTTCGGCGCGACGTTGCCGCCGCAATCGGATGGCCCGCGGCAGGTAAGTCAGGGCGGCGATCCAGGCCTGCATATGCGCGCCAACACGCCAAAATTCCCCCTCAAGCAAGGCGCGGCCCACAGCGCGCATCTCGCCGGCAGCCACGGCAGGCAACGCGCAAACGGCCTTGTCCGCCGGATAATTACGCAGCATGAGCCAAAAACGGTTCCGGGTGTTCCACCTATATTTGCGGCGCGCCCATTGACGGGAACCCAACGTCGCGGAGAATTTGTGCCGGACACGCGCCTCGGGGCAAGTCACGATGCGATACCCGGCGCCCCAAATGCGCAGACAAAGATCAAGATCGTCCAAATAAAACTCGAATTCCGCAGGAG
>JAKJDA010000544.1 GCA_022706165.1 Candidatus Hydrogenedentota bacterium
ACTTCGATTCGGGCGCTGGCATCGCCCGCGAGGGGCATCGCTTCCGGCGCGTTTTTCCCTTCGAGCCAGATCATCGGGCGGGCGCCGGCGAACACAGAAACGCCCGAAGCCAAGGAGACGTTGAAACGTCCGTTTTTTTGGATGTCGATGTCGTACAGGTCCGTATTGAGGGTCCGCAACGTCTGGCCTGGCCGGTACAGCGTGAATGCGACAGCCTGGCGTGCGGCAAGGCACGCAATCAATACCGCCATCACCCGCAGCGACGCTGCAACACGCCCCGTCTCGTTCCTGTGCATGAAGCCCCCTCTCTGTTTCCAATCCCTTGCCGAAAGGAAAAGTTTCCGTTGGCATTTACCTTACCTTTTTGTTAGGTTCTCGGAAAAGAGGCAAGACGCAACCTCCAGACAAGGCCCCGATACCATGTCGCATAGACACCGATTTTTCGTTCCTTCGTTCGACGACGCCGAAATACAGTTGCCTCCTTTGGAGGCGCATCACGCCGTGCGTGTGGTGCGGCTTCGGACAGGCGATCGAGTGGCGCTGTTCGATGGACAGGGCCGCGAGGTTATTGCAACGGTGACGCACATCGACCGTCGCGATGTAATCCTGAAGGTCGAGGAAAGACGAGAGCCCCGGCCCATGCGTCATCGCCTGACGGTATGCATGGGATGGCTAAAGCGCGACAAGAGCATCGAGTTCGCCATCCGTCACGGCGTGGAGTTGGGCGTGACGGCGTTTGTTTTTTTTCGCGCCGCGCATTCCGAGCGCGCGCCGCAGCCGGACGAGGCTTGGCAACGTTTGGCAGTGGAATCGTGCAAGCAGTGCGGACGGCTTTGGCTTCCCTCGTTCGCGGCCTATCCTTCCCTGGACGAAGCGCTGGAAGCGACGCAGGGACCACGCTGGATCGCCACGAAGAGCCGACCCGCGGTCCCAATCGCCTGTGCCGCGGCGTCGACTGAAAACGCCGTTTTCATTGGTCCCGAGGGCGATTTCACGGACGTCGAGACCGATGCGATCCTGGAGACCGGCGCCAAGGCCATGTCTCTGGGATCCTTCACGTTTCGCTCCGAGGTGGCTGCGATCGTAGCCTCAACGCTTCTCCTGTACGAGATGGGGGCGTTTGGCGAGAACGCCGGCGCAACCCGCCTGGGAACGCCCGAGACGATGCGCTATACTGGCGCGGAGGAACACGCGCATGGCTCTGAACGCGACCCAACAACAGCGCATTGAACGCTATTTTCGGGAGGTGGATGCACATCTCGCGACGACGCCCCTCGAAGTGCGTCGCCGCGCCCTGGAACAATTGCGGGGGCGCGTCGAGTCAGAATTGCGCCGCCTCGACCGGCAATCCCTTGCGGATGAAGACATCGATGCCGTGGTTCGCTCGTGCGGCGCGCCCGCCCATCAAGCGCGATCGTTGTTGGAACTCCTCGGTTCGAAATCGCGACAGGATCCTGCGGGACTTGCGCTGGACGCGACGGACCCTCGCTGGCTGGGCGTGTGCGGCGGCGTGGCGCGTTGCCTCGGCATGGAGCCGTTGCCGGTGCGGCTGGTAGCCGTCCTGCTGGGGCTGGCTTTGGGGCCAATCGCGATGCTGGCGTATGTGGGGGGGTATTTTGCGCTCTACTTCGGCGCTCCGAGGGCCAAAAACGTTCCGGAGATATCGTGGAGGCGTTTCGCCAGGACGCTAACCATCATTGCGGCGTTGGCTTTCGGGTTGCACGCGGGCGCCATGTTGTTCCTCGATTTCGCATTGCGTCTTTACGTCCACTATGCGGACGCTCCCCTGACGGACCTTGCCCCATGGACATGGCTGGAGAAGGACCGCGCGGAGTTGTTCTGGGGGACGCTGGCGTTCGCGGCTCCGTTCGCGATGCTGGGCGGCCTTCCCGCGGCGAATAGCTGGCCGGGAACCGCGTATAAGGTGGCGCAAGCCATTGTGGCGCTTTACGCGGTCATCCTGTGTTTCGGAATCGCCTCCGCGCTGGCGGG
>JAKJDA010000545.1:0-1681 GCA_022706165.1 Candidatus Hydrogenedentota bacterium
ACTTCCGCGAAGGGAAGGCGTTTTTCCCGGGCTTCGCCCGTCGCCATTCGCTGAAAAACACCTTCCCGCCGGGAGGCAATATATATTGCGGTGGGGATGTTGAGCGATTAGCGACGGCGGAGCCGTCAACATCCACACTGCTTGGCGCGTATTCGCGGAAAAATAAAATGGCGCAAGCTTCGCCGTGAAGTCCGTGATTTGCAAGCCTCGCGTGAAATTTCATTCTCGCGCAAGAATGCCAAGGTAATCCGTATTTTTGTAATTTTGTAATTGCCGCCGCACTCGGCGCTTCCCGCCCGCGGCGATGTCTGCTATACTGTCGCAAAAGGAAATGGAACGATGGACGAGTCGGGCAACAAGTGCGTTTTTTCGCCGTGCAGAACATGGCGCTATGTGCTGCGCCATTCATGGGGCGCGAAAAGCGACGGGAACGACGACGACCCCGGACGAGCCATCGCGTGGATCGCGCTCAACCCGTCGACCGCAGACGAGAACAAGCTCGACCCCACGCTGCGCCGCATCCGCGGCTTCTCCGCCGCATGGGGGTTCGACACGTTCTACATGCTCAACCTCTTCGCGTTCCGCGCCACCGATCCGCGCGAAATGCGCCGCGCCGCAGACCCGGTCGGCCCCGAAAACGACATGTGGATACTCGAATTCGCAAACCGCGCCGAATGCGTAGTCTGCGCATGGGGTCGGCACGGGCTTTTCAACGCGCGGCAGGACGACGTGCTGGCAATGCTCCGCGGACACGACCTGCGCTACCTCGCAAAAACGCACGACGGCATCCCCAAACACCCGCTCTACCTCAAATCCTCCCTGCTTCCGGCAAAAATGGATTAGGCGTGGCCGCATGCACCGTGGTCACATATTCGAATATGTGACCACGGTGCATGGAAACGGCAACAGGCAATTTGTCAACACGGCATTGGATTTCATCGATTTGTCCACGCACATATTCGAATATGTGCGTGGACTGGAATTTGAAGAACGCCCGGCATCGGCGACGCCACGCACGTCCATTGCGAGCGTTCAAGCGGCCGCCAAAGGCTCTTTTTGGACTTACCGCCGGGCCAGCATCATCGGGTTCTGGGCATCCAGCCTGATTGGCCGGAACCTGAACTTTATTTCGAACGGCCCTGGGGCGAGCTTGTACGCATCCAGCACACCGGGGCCGCATGACGCGGTGCCGATGCCGTTCTGCGCGATGTCGAGGTTCAGCGTGATGAATTCCTGCGGCTCCAGATCCACCGTGTGCTTGGCTTCGCTGAGGTTCTCCTGCGTATAGCGGCTGGCGCTGAAGTCGAAGAGGCGATCCGCCGTCACAAGCACCCCGCAACCACGCGAATCGGCGAACGCAGCCCAGCGCGTTTCCGTGCGGTTGCCGTTCTCCTGCGGCTTGACGTAGTTGAAGAACAGCGCGTCAACCGGCGCCATCCAACGCCCGAGACGCACGCCGCCCTTCGTATCCGAATAGCTCTCGCCTGGGCCGAGGCCGTACCACTGGACGTTGTCCTGCGTTCCCGGCAGCTCGAGCTGGATGCCGATCCGCGGAAGCGTGTCGATTTTCCAGTCCCCAAACGGCTTGCCGGAGAAGGCGAGCTGGATTTCGCCGGACGGCAGCACTGTCCAGTCGTAGACGCATTCCATGCCGTAGTCGACCACGGGGCCGGCAACACGC
>JAKJDA010000545.1:1760-1992 GCA_022706165.1 Candidatus Hydrogenedentota bacterium
CCGCCGCCGTTGTCGTTGTCCGTCGTCGCGCGCCAGAAGTTTGCCTTCGGCCCGCTTTCAACCATCGGCTGCGAGCTTATCTCCCAGTCCACAAGCTCGCCCGTGCAGCTGTCGAACGCCACGGCGAACTCCTCGCCGACCATCTCAACGCGGCCAATCCCATCGTCGGCGAACATCTCTACGGCCGGGCGCTCGATGACCGTCATCGGCGCGGGGTCCGCATCGCGCACGA
>JAKJDA010000546.1 GCA_022706165.1 Candidatus Hydrogenedentota bacterium
TCCCCAGCAGGCCGCCACAATTGTTGCCTGTCACATCTGCCGTCGAGTAACACGATGCGATGGTTGAATTAGAACTCGAGCATATGAGCGGGGCGACGCCCCATCCGGTAAATGCGCCGCCTTCCAGGCCCAGGTTCCGGATGGTGCCGTTTGTCACAACACCAAACACACCGACCCAGTCTTTCGGCAAGTCAACGACGAGATTCCGGATGACGAACCCGCCGCCATCGAAAATACCGGTGAACGGCATATCTCTCAGTCCGACGGGTTTGAAGCCGGCGACGCCTGTCATGTCGATGTCGCACGTCATACGAAAATGTTTGCTCCAATGGGCCGCGTTGACTGGATTGCCCAGATGCAAAAGGTCCCATTGTTTGGAAATCAGGTACGGGTTCTCGGCAGACCCGTTGCCGCCGGAATAGCAGGCGTGCGCGCCGGCCGTGAACAGGATACACAACATGCCCACCAACAACACTACGCTGAAATCGATGAAATGCCTGTCGGTTCTAAACCTATCCATTTTCCCCTCCGTTTGTGTTGTAGCGTTGAAAAACATACATCCCCCAATGCGTCCTTGTTTTTCAATGCAATGCCCAATGTCTATGTTACAGCATCCTCATACAAATATATTCCAGAGCCGCATAAAGAATGTTATTGTATAGGCATGGTTAGTTAAGTCAATAAGCACAGAATACGCCGACGGGCTTTTGCGCGGCAGTGATATGGCTATCACCGCAAGGGCGAGATATACAGAGTAGCTGTTTGCAAAGTTATGCAATAAACACGGGCTGGCGTTTCTCGACGAAGGCGCGGATGCCTTCGCGGCCGTCCGGGTGGTTGGCGCAGGCGGACACGGCGGCGCGCTCGCGTTCGAGCTGGACCTCCAGCGGGGTGTTGAACGAGTCGGTCAGAAGGCGCTTGGCCTGGCCGAAGGCGTGGAGGGATCTCGCGGCCAGCATGCGCGCCATGGCTTCGGCTTCATCGACGGCCCGGTCGTCTTCAACGACGCGCGTGACCAGACCCCACTCGAGGGCCTTCGCGGCCGAGATAGGTTCGTCGAACGCGACGATCTCGAGCGCGCGCGCGAGGCCGACCAAGCGGGGTAACGAGAACGTCCCGCTGCCGTCCATGGACAAGCCCCACATGCTGAACGCCTGCCGGAACACCGCCGACTGTGCCATCACGCGGAAATCGCACGCGAGCGCGATAGACATTCCCGCCCCGGCCGCCGGTCCGTTGATGGCCGCGATGACGGGTTTCGACATTCGGCGGATTTCAATGATCGCCTTGTGGAACGTCGCCGCCAGCCGATAGGTGACATCGCCAGGTGCGTCCGGCGATTCCTGGTGCATATACTTGAGATCGCCCCCGGAACAAAAGGCCTTCCCCGCCCCCGTGATGATGACCGCGCGCACCGCGTTGTCTGTGGACAGCCGCGTAACACTCTCAGCTAACTCGCCAAGCAACGCCCCATCCAGCGCGTTGTACGACTCAGGCCGGTTCAAGACGATACGTGCGATTCCCTCGTTGATGGTAGTCAAAACATTCTGCGGCATGACGTCCTCCTTTCGCGACAGTCTTATCAACAGGAATACCATACCATTTTAGAGGTGATAGTTTAGAGTGCGGTCGCACGAGGCCGCTATTACAAAGCCGACCATGTCGGCGGCCTCGATAAGAAAAGACTGTTACCGAAAGACAGAGATCACCTTGCAGACGCGGCGACACGTCGCCGCAAGGATAAGCGGCGTCGTGCCACCGCAGTCCGGTAGGTAGGGCCGGGACAAACGTCAGTTGGACGCGTAAGCGAAGCAACAGAGTAGGGCCGGGGTCGATGAACCCGGCCGCGCGGCAGAAGACGCTATTGTCGAATGACCGGAGACAGGGTTGTCTTCCGAGGACCGTGCCTTCGGCACGGAGTACGTGCGCAGTCACAGCTTCGGTCATCCGACAGCATCCTCCTCGCTCGAAGCGGGCGGGGTC